>VFHG01000345.1 GCA_009392075.1 SAR202 cluster bacterium | reverse complement strand
CTTGACTTCACAAGAGGAATGCCCGGAGGCATCGCCACCATGGTGATGTCGGACTTCGGCGCCGAAGTAATCAAGGTGGAAGCCCCGTCTGACGAAAAATTCAGGAAATCGCCCGGCGCCATCCAGTGGAACCGGGGTAAAAAAAGCGTCATTCTCGACCTAAAGACCCCGCAAGGCCGGGAGAAGGCACACAAGCTGGCGCGACTCTCGGATGTAGTGATCGAGAGTTTTCGTCCCGGTGTGACTCGGCGGCTGGGTATCGACTACGCAAATCTGGGCGCCAATCATCCGGAATTGGTTTACGCGTCGCTGACGGGCTTTGGGGCGCAGGGTCCCTATGCTAACTACAAGGGGTATGACGCGGTGGTAGCCGCCAAGACCGGTAGAATGATGATGTTTGCGGGGCAAAACACAAGGGAGGGACCCAATTACGTGGTGGTAAAGGGTGTTTGCCACTCGGCGGCGACGGCCCTCATCCGGGGTATCACCACCGCCCTGTACCTGCGGGAGAAAACCGGACGGGGGCAGATGGTTGAAACCAGCATGCTCAAGACCATCACTACCTACGACCACATTTCCTGGATCCATGGCCAGATGATCGCAAAGGACCCGGAGACCCATCCACCGGACCCCAGGGTAGGCATTGGGCGTCCCAACCCCACGGGTTACCTGCCCGCACGCACCAGAGATGGGCGCTGGATCCAATTGGGGAACATCGTAGAACGTCTATTCCGTTCCATGATGCATTCTTTGGAGTTGGACTTCATTTACGACGACCCGCGTTACAAGACCGCTCCATTCCTGGCTGAGGAACACGTGGCATCACTGGAAAGGTTGATGCTGGAGAAGATTCAGGAAAAGACCCTGGACGAATGGATGGGTCTGTTTGCGGGGGAGGCGTCCGACGTGGCGGCGGAACCGTACATGACCTCTGAAGCTGCGTTGGACCATCCTCAAATTTTGCACAATGGCCACGTAGGCAGCGTGCATCACTCCGGGGTGGGCGAAATGCGCCAGCTCGGTCCAATGGTAATCATGGCGGAGACTCCGGGCAGCGCCAAGGGCCCAGCTCCTGAGCCCGGCCAGCACACCGATGAAGTCCTGGCCCGCCTCGAAATGGTCACCACACCGGCTGCCAAAGGCACCCACAACCCTATGCCAAAAATTGCTCTGGAGGGTATCACCCTGTTGGACTTGGGGACGGTGATCAACGGTCCGCTGGGTTGTGCCCTGGTGGCGGAGTTGGGCGTTCGGGTGATTCGCATAGAGGCCCTGGACGGTGATTGGGGGAGGCAGGGTCTCCAGGGCATTTCCGTTCAACGCACCATGGCTGGGTCCGAGGGAGTATGCCTAAACCTGAAGACCTCGGAAGGCCAGGAAATAATGCACAAGCTAGCGGCCAAGGCCGACCTGCTGCTTCACAGCATGCGGCCGGGAGCCCCTGAGCGCACAGGCATAGGCTACGAGCAACTAACCAAGATCAATCCAAATTTGATCTACCTCTATGCCGGAGGCTACGGTTCCACCGGCCCGTATTCTCACCGGCCCTCCATGGCTCCCATCGCCGGAGCGGTTTCCGGCGGTGGCGTGGCCCAGATGGGACGCGATTCATTCCCTCCCCGGGAGCAGCCGATGACTATCGATGAGATCATCGCGGTGTCCACGCAGCTCAAGCGCGCAAATGACGGCACCGCCGATCACACTACCGCCATGGTCAACTCTGTTGGACTGGTACTGGGACTCTACGCCCGGGAGCGTACCGGAAAAGCCCAATATATTGAATCAACCATGATTGCGGCCAACGCCTACGCAAATGCCGATGACTTTTACTGGCACCAAGGCAAGGACTCCCGGCGCCTGCCGGACCGAGACGGGTACGGCCTTGACGCTCTGTACCGGCTGTACCGCGCAAAAGGTGGCTGGGTTTTTCTCGCCTGCCCTTTCGAAGAGGAATGGCAGGCTTTGTGCAGGACCATCGGGCGGCCGGACCTCTTAGAGGACTCTCGATTCTCGACTCGGACGGCACGGGAGAAGCACGACGACGCCCTGATCGAAGAGCTGACCCGGGTTTTCTCAGCCAGAGAGCCCTTGGAGTGGGAGAAGTTGCTAACCGATGCCGATGTCGCCTGCGTCAAGGCCGAGGACAGAGGAATGTATCATTTCTTCAACGAAGACAGCCACGTCCGAGAAAACGGCTTCCTGCAACAGGTGGAAGCCACCCGCCACGGCGAGTTCTGGCGCTATACGCCGGTGGTTGGGTTCTCGGCAACCGAAGGCAAGGCTGGCCCCGCGCCCCTCAGAGGTGAACACACCCGGCCGGTGCTGAAGGAGCTGGGGTACACCGATGACCAGATCCAGGATTACAAACAACGGGGTATCGTAGACTGGGAAGAAGCTTAGGGGGTGGCTGGCAGTGACGACAAGCTCCGCGGACATCAACGGAATCAGGGACAAGGCCGCCATCGTTGGAATCGGCGAGACTGAGTTCTCCTTCGACTCCGGGCGCAGCGAGCTTCAACTCGCAAGCGAGGCGATCAAGGCAGCCTGCGATGACGCCGGTATCTCTCCCCATCAGATCGACGGCCTAGTCCGTTATGAGATGGACACCAACCAGGAGACGATGCTGATTCAATCGCTGGGAATCGAGAACCTACGTCATTGGGAGTCTGTTTCCTACGGTGGCGGGGCCGGCAACGCGGTGGTGGGCCACGCCGCTGCAGCTATCGCCGCCGGTTATTGCAACTACGTCGTCTGCTTCCGGGCTGCCAATCTCCGCTCCCAGATGAGGCTGGGCCAGGCCAGAAACCCCCAGCGAATCGCGGGCGGCCAGCAGGCCTTTGCCGCGCCCTTTGGTAGCATGGCCCCCGCGCACCAGTTCAGCATGTTTGTTCGTCGCTATATGCACATGTACGGGGCCACGAGCAAGCATTTCGGTTGGGTGGCCGTGACGTTGCGCGAGCACGCCTCCCGCAATCCCCGGGCCCTTCGCAGGGACCCAATCACCCTGGATGACCACCAGAACTCTCGCATGGTGGTCGACCCGCTACATCTGCTGGACATCTGCCAAGAGAACGACGGCGCCGTCGCCATAGTCATGACTACGCCAGACCGGGCCAGAGACCTCCGGCACGCCGACACCCTGACTCTGGTGGAGGCGGCCGCCCAGGGCTCGGGTCCCCAGAACGAGGGCGTTATCTATCGGCCCGACATTTCCGTGGCAGAATCAACGAATACAGCCCGAGACCTTTGGGCCAGAGCAAGGCTTGGGCCTTCCGACATCGACGCCTTGATGTTCTACGACCACTTCACTCCATTCTGTCTGCTTAACCTGGAGGCCTACGGCTTCGTGCCCTTCGGTGAGGCCAAGGATTTCGTGGAAGGGGGTCAAAACATAAGGTTTGATGGGGCGCTGCCCATCAATACCCATGGCGGCAACCACTCCGAGGCCTACATCCA
>VFHG01000344.1 GCA_009392075.1 SAR202 cluster bacterium | reverse complement strand
GGTACGCATCGACATGTCCGAATACATGGAGAAGCACTCCGTTTCGAGACTCATCGGCGCCCCTCCGGGCTACGTGGGCTACGAAGAAGGCGGACAACTCACCGAGGCGGTGCGCCGCCGGCCCTACCGGGTGGTGCTCTTCGACGAGATCGAGAAAGCCCATCCCGATGTGTTCAACATCCTGCTCCAGGTCTTGGAGGACGGACGGTTGACTGACGGCCACGGCCGGACCGTTGATTTCAGGAACACGGTAATCATCATGACCAGCAACCTGGGGACCGCTGGAATGCAAACAAAATCATTTGGGTTCCGAACCAGTGATCAGGCCGGGGAGGACGAAGACCAGAAGCTGCGGGAGTCGGTCAACGCTGCTCTCAACGAGGCTTTCCGGCCCGAATTCCTCAACCGGATCGACGAAACGATAATCTTCCATCCGCTGACCCAGGAGCAGATCATCCGGGTTGTGGGCCTGATGATCGAGGACGTTCAAGGCCGCCTGGAAGAGCGGGGCATCACCTTTGAACTGACCGCGGACGCCAACCTCTGGCTGGGCCGGGAAGGGTATGACCCGGTCTACGGAGCGCGCCCACTGCGCAGGGCGGTGACCCGTTTCCTAGAGAACCCAATGTCCAAAGGAATCTTGTCCGGGGAATTCTTCTCGGGCGACCATGTCCTGGTGGATGCGGCGGTGGAGGGGCTGACGCTGACCAAGGTGGCTGCTCCCAAGGCGAAAACCACGGACAGCGAGACGCCGGAAGTAGTGACATCTGCAAGCTAAGTAACGAACCAAAGATATCCTGATGCGCTACATCCGCCAGGTCGACTGGAGAAAACCGGATACCCTGGTCCGGCTGGGCATCCTCATCGTCGTCATATCCGCAATCGTGGCCGCGCTGCTGCTCCGCAACAATTTTGGCGCAAGCGAGGTTGGCTACGGCGCCGTAGCTCTTAGCGCCCTGGTTGCCAGCGCCGGACTGGTGATCCCGGTGCCGGCCCTGGCGACCGCTTGCGCCACTGCCACCTTTCTTGACCCTTTTTGGGTGGGCATCATCGCCGGGACTGCCGAATCGGCCGGAGAACTGAGCGGTTACTACCTGGGTTACACCGGCCGCGACGTGCTGGCCCAAAACCGAGTCTACCAGCGGTTGGAGCACTGGATGCGCCGCCGGGGCTGGTTGCTGCTTTTCTTGGTGTCCCTGGTACCCAACCCGATCTTCGATGTGGTCGGCATAGCAGCCGGGGCCCTGCGCTACCCGGTCTGGGGGTTCCTGGCCGTTGTGTGGGTTGGAAAGCTCTTGAAGTTCCTGGTCTTCGCCTACGCTTGCCAGGCGGGGACAGATTGGCTGACTGGTATATTCGGGGTCTAGCCGGCATTCACGAAAAAGGCGGTTTTAGGCACAAAAAGTAGCGAGAATCGGCGTAGGAGTGTATTCTAACCTCGGCTCCCGCCTCGTTCTGCCGTCCCCGCCAGTTCGTCTTCCGGAAGAATCCACTTGATTCCTCCACTCGTCGGGAACTCCGTCAACACGACCTGTCTTCACCGGTCTTTGATTATTGGAGGAACATCTTGATTCGCCCATTAGATGGGAAAAGCCCCCGCATCCACCCGTCCGCTTTCGTCAGCGAAGCCGCCTATATCGTTGGCGACGTGGTCATCGGTGAGGGCACCAGTATCTGGCCCGGAGCGGTTATTCGTGCCGACTACGGCGATATCATCATCGGCAAGAACTGCTCCATCCAGGACAATGCGGTCCTGCACACAGACGACCACCTGGAACTGGGCAACAACGTACTGATGACTCACGGAGCGGTGGTCCACGGCGGCAAGGTTGGCAGCAACGTCCTGATTGGCGTTAACGCCGTCCTCCTGGAAGACACCGATGTCGGCGACAACGTATTCATCGGCGCCGGCGCCATCGTTCGGGGTAAAGTTCCCGACAACTCTTTAGTCATCGGCGTCCCCGGCCAGATACGGCCCCTCTCCGAGAAACAGGCCGAGCGATTGAAAGACCCCACTGCCCGGTACGTTCAGAACGGCAAACGCTTCAATGAACAGGGCCTCGGCTTAGATTTCAAAGAATTCGAGTCGGGAAGCTAGGGCATGATTACCGGACCGAAGTCGGCTTCTCTACCCCTCGAGGGCATCAGGGTCATGGATGTCACGCACATCGTGGCCGGACCTTTCTGCTCGATGATCCTGGCGGACATGGGTGCCGAAGTCATAAAGATCGAGCGCCCTGGAGTCGGTGAGCGAGGCCGTGGCAACGGCCCCTTCATCCATAACGAGGCCGGCGAAAGTATCAGCGCCCGCTACCTTGGCCTGAATCGCAACAAGAAAAGCGTGGCCCTAGATCTGCGCGACCCCCGCTGCAAAGCGGTTTTCGAGCGGATGGTCAAAGAGTCCGACATCCTATTGGACAACTGGGGCCCGGGCGCCCTGCGGCGTCTCGGCCTGGGCTACGACGTATTGAAACAACTCAACCCCGCCCTGATCTACACCAGCCTCACCGGCTACGGAGACCCAGAGGGACCGGCGCCGGGGCCTTACTGAATTTCTTCAATTGTTGCTGCCTTAATTGCTCCAACAACTTCAAT
>VFHG01000343.1 GCA_009392075.1 SAR202 cluster bacterium | reverse complement strand
GAATGCCCCCAACTGCAGTCCCGGGACTTCTACCGTGAGATAGACCACCCGGTGATTGGCAAGGTGAAAGTACCGGCGTCCCTGTTCAACCTAAGCCTGACCCCATACCAGTACACCCGCCCGGCCCCAACGCTGGGCCAGCACAACTCAGAGATCTACGTTGACGGCCTCGAATATTCGCGGGAGGACTTCGTCCGGCTAAGGCAGCTAGATGTAATCTAAGAATCCCATTTCCCGCGCTGGGGGAAGGTTAGGATGAGGGAGTCGCCTCCACGCCAAAACATCACAAGGAGATAAGAAGGAACTAAAATGGCCCGGCTACCCCTGGAAGGAATCCGAATAATCGACTCAACCTACGTGTTTGCGCTGCCCTATGCGGGCGGCTTGCTGGCGGATATGGGCGCCGAGGTGATTAAGGTTGAAGGGCCTGGCCGCCCCGACGTCACCCGCACCGGCGGCTACGCGGGGCAGTTTCCGGAGAACGACATAGGCGAGGATTGGTGGAACCGTCCCTCGACCTATAATCTGATTCACCGGGGCAAACAGTCCATCACCCTGGACATGACCGACTCCCGGGGCCGGGACGCGTTTCGTGACCTGATCAAGGTTAGCGACGTGGTGATGGAGAACTTCACTCCCAGGGTCATGCGCAGTTGGGACCTTGACTACCCCAACATGAAAAAGCTAAAGCCGGACATCATCATGGTCTCCAACACCGGCTACGGCCACGGCGGCGGACCCTACTCTAGCTATCCCGCCCAGGCCACAACCCAAGAAGCTACCCACGGCCACTGCTGGATAACCGGGTACAAAGATCAAGGGCCGTCTAAAGCAGGTGCGTCCTTCGTGGACTTTCTCTCCACCTGGACGGCCCTCTTCGCCATCGGCTCGGCGTTGCGCTACCGCAACAAGACGGGACAGGGCCAGTGGGCCGACATCGGCATGTACCAAGCGGGTGTGATGTTCATGTCCGAGTACATCATGGACGCCCAGGTCAACGGCCGGGAGGGAGGCCGCATCGGCAACCGCCACCCCTACCGGGCGCCCCAGGGATGCTACCGTGCCTTGGGCGACGACCAATGGATCACCCTTTCAGTGGGAGATGATGAAGGATGGGCCGGGATGTGCGGGCTGATGGGCAGGCCCGAGTTGGCCACGGACCCCATGTATGCTGACCTGCTTTCCAGGCAGCGGAACCACGACCAGATCGACGAGATCATCACAGCCTGGACCTCTGGGGTTGACCGCTACGAACTGATGCACGCTCTTCAGGGAATAGGCATACCGGCGGGCCCGGTGCTGAACAGCAAGGATGTTCATTACGACCCACAATTCAAGAGCCGCGGCTTTTTGGAGCGAGTAGATTATCCCAAGGAAAGGGGCATGGGTTCCCGGATGTTCATCGGCCGGCCCTGGAAGTTTTCCAACAGCCCGCTTGCTATCCGGGGGCCGTCCCCGACCTTTGGCCAGCATAACGAGGACGTTCTTCAAGGACTGTTGGGTGTGGATGCCGATGCTTACCAGAGCCTGGTTGATGATGCGGTGGTGGCTACGGTGCCGACCACCGGCGAGGCGACCCCAAGGGTGCCCGAGTTGGAGTCTTTGGAGCGCGGACTGCTGGCCGGCTGGGACCCCGACTATCTCCAAAAACTGGGCCTCGCTTAGGCTCATTCAGATTTCCTTGACACCCTTAAAAGCCCAGGACTAAGCTTTCTAAGACCACGATTTCATCTGGGCCCGTAGCTCATTGGTAGAGCAGTCGGCTCATAACCGACTGGTAGTTGGTTCGATACCAACCGGGCCCACCAAGATCGAACAGACCATCGTCGAAAATGATACGGCCCCGTCGGTGTACTTCCACCAATGGGGCCGTATCTGTCTAGTAGGGAGCTGCCTCGGGATTAGACTTTGGCGCTGAATGTCGCCTGCCTAGTCCTAATCTCACCATTGGGCTGGCGGGATAGCGACAACAGCCTGAAGGCCATGCCCTCAGCCCAGATGAACCACACTGCAATCATCGCTCGCTGTAGAACGGGGGCGACGGACTTCGCCTGGGGGCTTCTCTCGGTACACACCTATGAGAACTTGGTGGTGGACAAGGGATGGTCTATTGAGCAGTTCGTAAGCAGGTTAACTTCAATACTGAAAAGCGTCCCGGTTGTGCAACCGGAAGATAGCCAGCAGTAACGAACCGCTCAAGCTAGGTCATGGAAAGAACGCGGGGTATGATATGCTTTCTTGCCATCGTCCAGACCGCATTCGGATTCCACGTTTCGATAATCCCGAGGTATAGCCCATGAAAACAGTTGCCGCTCTAATCTTTGAGGGTATGGCGCCTCTGGACCTGTTCGGGCCAATACAGGTGTTTACCGCGGCTTATACACCGCGGGAGGACGATTCCAGCCGGCCGGACACAACCAAACCGCTTTACAAGGTGATCACCGTGGGCAGGGATAAGGGCCCGGTGGCCACCGGGGCCAACGGCGCCGGGCCGGTGGTGGTGGCGGAACACGGTATCAACGACGACTTCGATTTCGACATTCTGTTGGTGCCTGGAGGCGGCGGAACTCGTGCCCTGGTTGCCGACCCATCGTTCATCAAGTCCTTGTTAGCCGCCTGCGAACGCGCCGATGTTGTGGCGTCGGTCTGCACAGGGGCCGCCCTCCTAGCCCAGACCAGCATTCTGGACAACAAAGCCGCGACGAGCAACAAGACGGCCTGGAACTGGGTGCTCAGCCAGGGAGAGAAGGTCGAATGGGATGTCACGCCCCGCTGGGTTGACCTGGTGGATAAGAATACCGGTAAGGGCATCATCACATCGGCCGGCGTTTCTGCGGGCATCGATATGGCCCTTGCTCTGGTGGCCGACCTGGACAGCGAACAGGTGGCGGAGAATAGCGCTGCATTCATTGAGCACCACCGGATCAAAAGCCCGGCCAACGACAAGTTCGCCTACCTGGCGAGCCAGTAGCCTGAAAGTTCAACGACTGGAGGTTAGATAGCCGTGGATTTTGAAATTTCGGACTCGTTCCCGGCGCCTCCACAAGTGGTCTACGATACCTGGCTGGACTCTGAAGGCCATGCCGCGATAACCGAGTCCCCCGCCACGGCCAGCAACGAGGTTGGGGGCGATTTTACGGTGCACGGCGGCGACATCAACGGCAAGAATCTGGAGCTGGTCCCGGGTAAGTTGATCCGCCAGTCGTGGCGCACCCAGCAATCCGCCGACTCAGACCTTGACTCAGAGCTGGAGATCACGCTGGAACCCGAGGGAACAGGCACCCGGCTGACCCTGAAGCACACAAACTTAATGGGCGACGGCACGCATTATAAAACCGGTTAGGTGGAGCAATATTTCGAGCCAATGAAGGCATATTTTTAGGAATAACGCCAATTTTAGGCCCGTGACGATTTGACCCACTCTAAAACATACGCAGCCCACCTCGACGCCGCGCAGGCGCAGAATGCCCGCATCTATGGCCCATCGCCTACCGGCGACGCTTGGGGCGGGGCGTCGGCGCGGCAGTTCCGGTTTGATCCTCACAGGGATCTGGACCGCAACATTGAGGTCATCGCATCGTATGTGGGGCCGGAAGATGTTGTGATAGACGTGGGCGGCGGGGCCGGGCGGGTCTGCCTCCCTCTGGCTTTGAAGTGCAAAAAAACCTTGAATGTAGAACCGTCGCCTGGTATGGGCGCCGAGTTCGAGTCTTTAGCGCAGGAGGCGGGAATCAGAAACGCACACCTAGTCCCGTCCTCCCTGGCGGAAGCCCAAGCGCCGCAGGGAGACATCTCATTCACAGCCGATGTCACCT
>VFHG01000342.1 GCA_009392075.1 SAR202 cluster bacterium | reverse complement strand
GACGTTCCGCCGACGGGCTAGAATGATTAAAGTGACCAATGTTCCGCCTCGAACCAAGGCGATACAGCGTGTTAGGGTAACCGCCTGATGGCCACGCAAGAAACCGGCGCGTCCTCTTGGGCCGCTGCCTTCCAGAATATCCTCAAACTTGAAGAGTCCCACGGCTTTGACAACAAGGCTGTGATGGGCGGACTGGACAAGTTCGTTGCCCGCTGGGCAGACGAGATGGGCGCCCATGGCGTCAGCGACGAGGATTTTCTGCTGAAAGAGTCCTACGACTCGATGTCCGCCAAACTCCGGGAGCAATGGGTCATCCAGTGGCAGGAGGCCCTGGGAGGCCCACCGGACCCCAATAGGCAGCCTAAACCCATTGCTAAACCCCGCAAGAAAAAAGCGGCTATTAAGAAATCATCTTCGAAGAAGACGCCTGCGGAAAAGAAGACCGCTTATAAAGCCCCGCCCGCCGAAGTCACGGTAGACGCCCCAGTAGACCGTCTCCGGGGGGTGGATATCAAGCTGAGCGCCCGTCTCAAGCGATTGGATGTCGAGACCATCCGGGACTTGCTTTACCTCTTTCCTCGCCGGCATGAAGATTATTCATCCGCTAAGAAGATCGCAGAGCTGTCGCCCGGGGAAGAGTGCACGGTGGTCGCCACCGTCTGGGAAGCCCGCGAGGTTGCCAAGGGCCCACGAGGAGGCCGCCGCGACACAGAAGCGGTGCTGAGCGACGAGACCGGCAACCTGCGAGTAATCTGGTTCGGACAGCGGTATCTGGCCCGCTCTCTTAAGCCTGGCAGCCGCATCGCCATCAGCGGCAAAGCCTCTGTTTTCCGGAGTCAATTGGTATTCGAGAACCCGGAGCACGAGATGTTGGATAACACCGGGTCGGGCGTACATACCGGCCGGCTCGTGCCGATCTACCCACTAACAGAAGGATTGACCCGCCGGAACATGCGGCGGCTGACCTGGCAGGCGGTCCAGAATTGGGTCGGCGGCCTGGAAGAGGTCCTACCGGACGATATCTTGGTCCGGACCAAGTTGATGTCCTTACTGGACGCTGTTTACCAGGCCCATTACCCCAAGGAGATGAAGACCTGGGAACTGGCACGGAGACGCCTGGCATTCGATGAGCTCTTCACCCTCCAGTTGGCCGTGCTGGCCCGGCGACGGATGCAGCATGACAACGTGAAAGGCATCGAGGTCAAGGCGCCGGCCAACGTGATTGACGGCTTCTACAAAAACCTCCCCTTCCCTTTGACCAAGGCCCAGCGCCGCTGCATCCAAGAGATAGAGTCCGACCTCGGCCGGGGCACGCCGCCCATGAGCCGCCTGCTCCAGGGCGAGGTTGGCAGCGGCAAGACCGTGGTGGCCCTATCAGCCCTGTTGTCAGCGGCTACAGCCGGGTATCAGGGCGCGATGATGGTCCCGACCGAGGTGCTGGCCGAACAGCATTTCCTGAGCATCGGCAATCTCCTCAGCGGACTGGCGCGGCCCGTGCAAGAGCCGCATCTGTTATCTGTATACCTGGAGCACATGGACCGCCCGGTTTCCATCGGACTATTAACCGGCAGTTCCCGCGCTCCAGTGAAACGTGAGCTGACCAACATGGCCGCCGACGGCACTCTGGACATCCTGGTCGGAACCCAGGCGTTGATCCAAGAGGGTGTCTCCATGCCTAAGCTGGCCTTGGCGGTGGCCGACGAGCAGCACCGGTTCGGGGTGATGCAGCGGTCTGCGCTGCAAGAACGGGGTCAAAAGAACCCACACACGCTAATCATGTCGGCCACGCCCATTCCCAGGACTCTATCTTTGACCCTTTTCGGCGACTTGGACATCTCAACCATCGACGAGATGCCCGCCGGACGCCAGCAAGTCCAAACCAAATGGTTGGAACCGGAACAGCGTGATACGGCCTACGGCTTCATTCGCAAGCAGGTCGAAGCAGGGAGGCAGGCCTTCGTAGTCTGCCCGTTGGTCGACGAGTCGGAGACCATCGAGTCCAAGGCCGCCACGGAAGAATACCAGCGCCTTTCCCAAGATATTTTCCCAGATCTATCCCTTGGCCTGCTCCACGGGCGGATGGCCGCGAAAGAAAAGGACAAAGTCATGCGCCAATTCCGGGACGGCGAGTTGGACATTCTGGTGACCACGCCGGTGGTCGAAGTGGGCATAGACGTGGCCAACGCCACAGTGATGATGATCGACGGCGCAGACCGGTTCGGGCTGGCCCAACTCCATCAATTCCGGGGCCGGGTTGGCCGTGGGGAGCATAAGAGTTATTGCATGCTGCTATCGGACACCCAGTCGGAGACGGCCAAAGAACGGCTATCAGCCCTGGAGCGGATCCACGACGGGTTCCAGCTAGCCGAGGTTGACCTAGAACTGCGGGGGCCGGGAGATTTCTTCGGGACCCGTCAAAGCGGCCTGCCCAGTCTCAGAATGGCCCACATCACGGACCGGGAATTGTTGGACCTCGCCAGGTCAGAAGCAACCAGGTTGATCGAAGAAGACCCGGAACTATCTTCTCCGAACCACTTGGCCATCGCCGCCCAAGTCGCCCGGTTCGTAGACCAAGCCAGCGCCAACGTGGCCTAAGCCGCAGCGCTGCGGATATGTGCCGTTGAGCCTGGCGACCACGCATCAACCGCCTCTTTCCCGTGATTTCGGCCGCAGCGTTTCTGGCGGGTTTCGGAGTCGCTTGCGGTAGCCAAACGCCGGAACCAAAGTTCCCCATCCCTGACGCTCATGCCCTGATCACGCCTGCGGCATTCAACACTGGGACCACTGACCTATCGGTTTGGGTGCCCGACGGTTGGTCGGCTCCCATCAATTACGACGAAGTCTCGCTGGAGCCGATGGTAACCTCGGCGAACCGGGGAACCACGATGGCCAAGGACTATTCCATCGTCCTTACATCGTCCTTACATCGGATGGAGAATCGTGTACCGCTGGGGAAAGCCTTTGCTGATGCCCGGCTCGGAGAGGGTAGAAGTGCTTAGCCTGAACGACCTGCCAAAGTTGTACGGGCTGGTGCAGGGGCGTCACAGGCTTGAACTGATTCTCGACCCTGAAAGGAGCGTGCGGAAGTTTGACCGCGACAACAGCTCATTTTCGTTGGCTAGAGATTTCCGATTCCAGCTACCCGACTTACAGCCCAGCCCTCCTACTGGTGCAGATTGGCCGGACCCTGTTGTGATCAGCGATTCAGGTCTGGTTTTCGGTCAGCTGATGGCCCGGTCGAACGGGGATATTACCTGGCCTTCAGCGTCGCCTATGAAGGCCACGAGCAGCCCCAGGCCTGGCCGCAACAGCATTCCATCGAGATCAACGGCTACCAGGTCAATGCATGGGAGTTTTTTACGAGCTGGACCAGCACCCGGCTCCCGGAGATGTTCAGGTTCATGCCATCCTCATCTGGAAAGTGGGCTTGGGAGGGCAGCCCCTACTCCTGGGAGAACGGCGTTTCGATCTGAAATTGGATGAGACCAACGCGGTAATTGAATCGGATGAACGCAACAACGCCCTCAGCAGCGTCGTCCGGATTGCGCCATCTAAGCAACGGTCGCACCGGGACGAACTAGACACTGTAGGCGCGGTCGTACATCCCGTTTTCGCGGTGCCGACTGGGGCTCTAGACGAGCAGTGGGACGTCAACAGCACAATTGAGAGCATCGGGGCCGACATGCAGACCTGGCTGAGGGAACAGACCGGCGGGCGTGGCGTGGTCTGGGATGAAGCGAATGGGTGTCTCGATATCATGTTCGTACAGATGGAACAGTCCGAAGCGGACCTGGTGGAGTTTTCCAATCTCTGGAAGCC
>VFHG01000341.1 GCA_009392075.1 SAR202 cluster bacterium | reverse complement strand
AGGAAAAGTTACCTATGGGGAGAGCGGACATCTACACCACTCTCATCCATACGAAGATCCCTAACCCGATCGAACCGAGGGCCATCGCCAGGGCGTAGCTGTAAACGTGGCCAGTCACATGCAGTCTGAGCGCGATGCCAAACTTCCTCGTCACGTCGGCCGGTCCGTTCACCATGATGTCGTTGATGATCGCCCGGTCGAAGTAGGCGATGAAACGGGAGAAAACGAGCACCACCCGGTCGATGGTCCACTGGTAGACCTCATCGAAGTAATACTTGTTCTCGATCACCTTCAAGATTCCAGCGTTGCGGGCTCTGACGCTGTCTAACGAGATGCTCTTGCGAACGTATATCAGGTGGGCAACATAGAATGCCGCAACCGACATGACGATGGACAGCGCGCCGATCCAGATCTCGAAGTGGAATGCCTCAGCGTGTTCGAAGAAGACAAAGGTCCCGATGCCGGAGTAGCTGCCGGGCCAGTTGAAGCTGATGAGGCCGAACCCAAAGGCTAACACTCCCAATATGGCCATCGGAACGGCCATGGCGGCCGGAGCGTCATGGACTTGATTATTCTGGTCTTTCAACGGGCCGTAGAACACCAGGAACATCGCCCGGGCCATGTAGAAAGCGCTCAACAAAGCCGTTATTAGGGTCAATACGATGAACGTAACATTACGGTGGTCCGCCACTGCAACCAATATTTCATCCTTACTCCAGAACCCTGCCAGGATCGGTATTCCGCCAAGGGATAGCGCCCCGATGGAGAACACGAACGCCGTCAACGGCATCACCTTTCTCAGGCCGCCCATCTCCCCTGTCTCTTGGAACTCGGTGCTGTGCAGGACGCTGCCGGCCCCTAGGAACAACAACGCTTTCGAGAAGCCGTGGGCCATCAGGTGGAAGATGGCCGCCGTGTAGCCAAAGGCGCCAAGGGATAGCATCATCAAACCCAGATGGCTGATGGTGGAGTAGGCCAGAATCCGCTTTAGGTCTGTGGCTACCAATGCGATAGTCGCCGCGCCCAGGGCTGTAACCAGTCCGACTATGGCGACCTCGATCAACGGGTCGGCATCGTAGGCTTCGAACAATGGGAAGACCCGGGCCACCAGAAATACGCCGGCGATGACCATAGTGGCGGCGTGAATCAGGGCGCTGACCGGAGTCGGACCCTCCATCGCGTCTGGCAACCATACGTGGAAGGGGACTTGCGCAGATTTGCCCATGGCGCCCAGGAACAGCAGTAATGCCGCGGCTGTAGTCACTCCCTCGCTCATTGCGCCGGTGCGGACCGCCTCGAAGGCGTCCAGCATGCTGAAGCTGCCCACTTCCCGCCAGATGAGGAGGATGCCGATCAAAAGCCCAACATCACCGATCCTGGTAACAATGAATGCTTTTTTGGCCGCCTCTCTGGCTTGGCGCCGCTCGTGCCAGAACCCGATCAACAGGTAGGAGCAGATCCCCACCAGCTCCCAGGCAACGTACAGCAGCAGGAAATTGTCGGCCAACACCAGCGTCAGCATGGCGGCGGCGAACAGGGAATGGACGGCGAAATACCAGCCGTACCGCGGGTCGCCGTGCATGTAGGACAATGAATATATCTGGACCATGAGGGCGACGAACGTCACCAAACCCAGCATGGCAATGGTCAAGGGGTCGACTAGGATGCCCCAATGCAGGCTGGCGCTGCCGATCTCACCGACTAGCCCGGCATTGAACCAACTGCGTTCATAGTCGCAGGTCAGCATTCCGGTGTTCTCGCTGGTGAAGCAACCGCTTGTGGCCGCGTTCGCAGCCAACCACGAGTTGAGCACCACCCAGAACATCACGAACCCGCCGCCGATGGCCAGGATCGACAACCACGAGCCCTTTCCAGGCAGGAACTTACCGAAGACCACGATGAGCGGCGCGGCGGCAAAGCTGAAAATAGGTATGAGCCAGGCCCACTCCATCAGATTGCCACCCGGGCGTTCACTGTGATTTTCGCCATGTAAATCTTGGAAATCACCATTTCATCAGATTGATCTCGTCAACGTTTACGGTCGACCTATTTCGGAACATGCGGAGAATTATGGCCAGGGCTAATCCAACCTCGGCTGCGGCCACGGTGATGATGAAGATAGCGATCAACTGGCCGTCAAAGTTGGAAAACCTGCCGACTCCCTCCATGTGGGAGGCGGCAGCTATCAGGTTGATATTCACCGCGTTCAACATTAATTCGATGGACATGATGATGAGTACCGCTGAACGGCGCGCCATCACGCCATATAGGCCGATAACGAACAGGGCTGCGCTGAGGAGTTGGAACCAGACCAGATCAATCATCGTCTAGTTCCCTTCTTCTCGATTATCAGACTGGGCTTCGTCATCGTCGGAGCGTGCGATGATTATGGCTCCAATCAAGGCCACTAAAAGAACCAGAGATGCGATCTCAAACGGTACCGCCCAAGTGGTGAATAGGGACTCGCCGATACCAGAGAACGAGGCGTTCTGGGCTTCGGTGCCCTCTACCGAATTTATGAGGAATGATGGCACAAGGACTCCGAGAAACGCGAGGGAGGCGATAGCAGCCAGCGGCCACTGTTTGTTGTCGCTGATGCGGGGGTATTCGGAGCCTCTGGTCAGCATGATGGCGAACAGGAGCACGATGATTATTGCTCCGCCGTAGATGAGCACCTGGACCAGAGCGAGGAATTCAGCGAATAGAACCAGGTAGACACCGGCTACGGCAACGAGAGAAACCAATAACGCCAGCGCTGCGTGCACCACATTGCGCGTGAGCACCACGCCCAGCGCTCCGCCGATGGTCAGCACGGCCAGCAATATGAAAACGAGCCAGGCCATCTAAATGGTCAAACCCCGCTGACACATAACTTTTCCGGCCATCAACTTTCCCCCTGTTCCGGCCCCTTTCAAAATACGAGCCACCAGAATGGCGGCTCCGTCAATCACTTATTATTCGCCCGGACTTGTCGGTTTATCCAGGCGCTATCTTCTGCCAAATAGCCTTTTCAGGAACCACTTAGGCCCCTGTTCCAGTTGCGGCAAGTTCTCCAGGGACCCCAAGAGGACGCAGCTTGCGCAGGTGCAATTCACCGGGTGTTTGGCGATCTTCTCGCCTACGGCCCGTTTGCTATTCCTAGCAGGTTTGATCTTCTTGCTCTTCAAGAAGCGGTCGGTACAGTCCTGACAAGTGCAGGCCGCCGGATGGCGGCCGGCCAGGTTCTGCAGTCTTTCGTCTTCACGTCTCGACATCTCGGGTTAACCCCTATTCGGACTCCGCCTCAGCGGTTTCTTGGGTTTCGCCCTTCTCGACTTTGGCCCGCTTGGTCGGCGGTATCCAGTCCGTTTCCCGCTGGAACTTTCGGCCTATCTCCAGCAACGCCGGCAGGTCCACCCGGTCGCCGTTGCGGGTGAAGGTGCTCATTTCGTGCTCGTGGGACATGACAATCGCGTCGAAATTACACACCTCGACGCAAATCCCGCATAGTATACACCGGTTAAGATTGATCTCGAACGTGTCTACGATCTTTCTACGAGTGCTTTTCCCTTCTTCGTGGAGAGGGTTATCCTTCATCACCGACGACATACATTGAGTAGGGCACTGCCTGATGCAGACCATGCAGCTGGTACAAAACGGCTCATTAGGCGCCCCATCATCCACCGGCGCTCCGTCGCCTAGATCGCCATCCCATGTGAGAGCCGGGAAGCCCATGAACCGGTCTTTTACCGGGGTGGGTTCGCTGCGTTTTCCCATCAGGTTTCCGGTGTCCGGGTACTGGCGGGTCACCGGCGCGCGCAGGCCGTTCAATGTGGAGAC
>VFHG01000340.1 GCA_009392075.1 SAR202 cluster bacterium | reverse complement strand
ACATCGAAGAAGTCGCCGTTAACAATCCCGAGGATATCCACACAGAACCCGTGGATCCGTTGTCTGGCTTGATGCCCTTTCAGACTCGGCGTTTGGTCCGTCATCTGGGGCTGCAACCGGCCGTGGCCGGCGATGCAGCCAAGGTCCTTTCGGCCCTGTACCGGGTATTCGTGGACAACGATTGCACCTTGGTTGAGATCAACCCGCTAATCATAACTGGGGACAACCGGGTGGTAGCCCTGGACGCCAAGATCAACCTGGACGACGATTCCATGTTCCGCCATGCCGACCTATTGGCCTACCGGGACGTCAACCAAGAAGACCCATTGGAAGCCCAGGCTTCCGACTTGGATATAGCTTATGTAAATCTGGACGGCGATGTTGGCTGCCTGGTCAACGGGGCGGGTCTCGCCATGGCCACACTAGACGTGACCAATGCCGCCGGAGCAGCCCCCGCCAACTTCCTGGACGTGGGCGGCGGGGCCACACCCGAGAAAGTCGCCAGCGCCGTGAAGATCATCCTCTCAGACCTTAAGGTCAAGAGGGTTTTGGTCAACATATTCGGCGGCATCCTGCGCTGTGACATCGCCGCGGAGGGCATCGTGCTGGCCTACAAAGAGACTGGCTCGGCCGTCCCATTGGTGGTGAGGATGCTTGGCACCAACGTGGTGGAAGGCAAAGAGATCCTAGGTACGTCCGGTCTGCCGGTGGTCTTCGCGGAGACTCTGACTGAAGCAGCCGACGCCATCAAACAACTGAAAGTATAGCCAGATGCCTGGTTGGAGATAGACTCGATGGGAGTATTGGTCGACGAAACAACACGGGTAATGGTCCAGGGCATAACGGGGCGGGAAGGCAGCTTCCATGCCCGTGCCTGCATGGCCTACGGCACCAACGTGGTTGCAGGAGTAACTCCGGGTCGGGGCGGAACGATGTTCGAGGACAAAGTCGCGGTTTTCAACTCCGTGGAGGAAGCTGTGGCACAGACCCAGGCCAATATGGCGCTTATTTTCGTGCCGCCGGCCTTCGCCCCTGACGCCATCGCCGAGTCCGCGGACGCTGGGATCCCATTGATCGCCTGCATCACAGAAGGCATACCCGTTCAGGACATGGTCAAGATCTACCGGTACATCGAGAACAAGCCCACCCGGCTCATCGGCCCCAACTGCCCTGGGCTGATCAACCCGGGGGCCAGATGCAAGATCGGCATCATGCCGGGCGCCATCCATTTGCCGGGCCGGGTCGGCGTGCTCTCCCGCAGCGGCACATTAACCTACGAAGCCGTTGGGCAGCTCACGGCCTTGGACCTCGGCCAATCAAGTTGCGTGGGAATCGGCGGCGACCCGATAATCGGCACTAACTTCGTGGACGTTTTAAAGCTATTCGATGCCGATCCGGATACCGATGCGGTTGTGATGATTGGGGAGATCGGCGGCACCATGGAACAAGACGCCTCGGCATTTATCAAAGCTGAATTCAACAAACCCATCGCGGCCCTGGTCGTCGGCGCGTCGGCTCCTCCGGGCAAAAGGATGGGCCACGCCGGAGCAATCATAACTGGAGAAAGCGCCACCGCCGAGTACAAGATTGCCGCCCTGAAAAACTCGGGAGCCTGGATCATTCCCACCCCCGCCGACATCGGCTCCACTGCCCAGAAGATGTTGCGGAGCAAAGGCCTGATTTCCTGAGGCTCTCCCACCGGTTCGGGTTTTTCGTTGTTAGGCAATTCCACGCCTGGTATACTGAATTTCAGTAACTTGGCGCACTAGATGCCGCTGTCCTAAACCATCCTCGGAACACTCAATGGATTACGAAACAGTCATCGGACTTGAGGTTCACGTCCAACTCCAGACCCAGAGCAAGATGTTTTGCTCTTGCCGGGCCGATTATCACGATGCGCCCGTGAACAGCCGGGTTTGCCCTGTGTGCTTGGGCCTGCCGGGCTCGCTGCCGGTGATAAACAAAAAGGCCGTGGAATACACCATCATGATGGGCTTGGCCTTGGGCTGCGAGATTCCCGGTCTGACAAAGTTTGACCGCAAGAACTACCCCTACCCCGACCTGATGAAGGGTTATCAGATATCCCAGTACGATATGCCGCTGGCTATGAACGGCCGACTGGAAATCACCGCCGACGGTCAAGACCGTTGCGTGCGCGTGGAACGGGTACACTTGGAAGAGGACGTGTCCAAACTTCAGCACGTTAGCGGCGGGAATAACGATGCCCACAGCCTGGTCGATGTGAACCGATCAGGAGTGCCGCTCATGGAGGTGGTGAGCCACCCGGACATGCGCACCCCCGAAGAGGCCCGTTCCTACCTAACCAAGCTGCACTCGATCATCCAATATCTGGGAGTATCTACCGCTAACGCTCAAGATGGCAGCTTCCGGTGCGACGCCAACATCAGCCTGCGGCCCTTTGGCCAAGAAAAATACGGCACGAAGGCTGAGATCAAGAACATGAACAGCCTAAGCGCGGTGTTCCTGGCCTTGAACCATGAAGTGGAACGCCAACGCAAGGTCTTGGAATCCGGTGAGCGGGTGGTGCAAGAGACCCGCGGCTGGTCCGAAGAGCGGGGCGCAACCTACTCCCAGCGCAGTAAAGAAGAGGCTCATGACTACCGGTATTTCCCGGAGCCTGACCTACCGCCGCTGGTCGTGGACCAAGCATGGATCGAAGAGATCCGAGCCAAGATTCCTCAGCTACCCGCTGACCGCCTGAAGTCTTTCATGAACGACTACGGTCTACCGGAATACGACGCCCGGCTGCTGACCAACTCCCGGGCCATGGCCGATTACTTCGATCAGGTAGCCGGGCTCAGACTCACAAGTGGAGACGAATCCGACAAGTTTGCAAAGAATATCAGCAACTGGATGTTGGGCGACTTAAGTAGGCTGCTGAACCTCCAGAACATGGAAATCGAACAATCACCGGTGTCTCCTGAACACCTGGTTGAACTGATAAAACT
>VFHG01000339.1 GCA_009392075.1 SAR202 cluster bacterium | reverse complement strand
GGGAAGTTGGACGCTGGGGATGTTTACGACGTAGGCAAAGGTCCAATGTGGGTGCTGATAACCGAGTTTTAGGCATCGTCTCCCCGAATTTGCGTTAGGTGATTGGAGGGTAATCAATGAATTTCGGGTTCATGTTGCCGTCCCGCGGTCCCCTGTCCCAACCGGAGAACCTATCGGTCATCGCCAAACGCGGTGAAGAGTTGGGCTACAGCTTCATGATGTTCCCCGACCACATCGTGATGCCACGGGACGTTTCTTCAAGATACCCGTATACCAATTCCGGAGTTTTTCCCGGGACCGACACGGGCGAGACCATGGAGCAACTGACCACATTGGCGTTCCTGGCCGGCCAGACGAGCACCATTCGGCTGGTTACCAGCGTGATGGTGGTTCCCCACCGCAGCCCCGTCGCCACCGCAAAAGTGCTCTCAACCCTGGACATCCTCTCCCGGGGCCGGTTGACCGTGGGCGTCGGGACCGGTTGGCTTGAAGAGGAATTTCAGGCGCTGGAGACCAAACCCTTTGCCCAACGGGGGGCGATAACCGACGAATATATCCAGGTGTTCAAAGAGCTTTGGACCAGCGAATCCCCCGAGTTCGACGGAGAGTTTTGCCGGTTCTCCAACATCGATTTCGAGCCCAAGCCGGTCCAGAAACCCCACCCGCCCATCTGGGTCGGCGGCGAAGGACGCCGGGCCATCCGGCGGGCCGCCCGCTTCGGCGATGGCTGGCAACCATTGGGAAACAACAGCACATTTCCCACGGGCACGGCGGAAGAGCTCGCCGTTGGCCTGACGAGGCTGGATGCCGAGTTGGAACGGGCAGGACGCCCCGCCGGAGCCCTGGAGATAACCAGCCGGATGCTGGGCTATGACCTGAAGAAGAATGGTGAAGCGTCAGGTAGCGGACACGCGGCCTTCGCCGGGACCGCCGATGAGATCGCTTCCGAGGTACGCCGGTTTCAGGACCTGGGAGTCTCCAACCTGGTGCCTAGCTTCCACGGCGTCGCCTTGATGGCCGAAAGCCGGGAAGCCATGCTGAACGACATGGAAGACTTGGCCAACGAGGTCATGCCCAAAGTCTAAGGGGCCAGCCAGATACGCAACACCCCGTCATCCCGGCCAACTCCCAGGGTGATACCGCCGCCGAGATCGACCGATGCCAAGTTGGTCGCGGCCTTGCCGCCAACAGGCGTTTGCCAGGCTCCGTCAATCCCATCCTCCGTACGACGCAGAGCCATAAGTTCCACGAGCGATTGATCGAAGACCACCAACTCGGGCTGTGGGGATTCCTGGCAAGCAGGGCTTACTATTCTTTTTTGCCACAGGTCGGACCCACGGGCGATGGAGATGATGTGGCCGATGGCGGGTTATGACTCAGGAAACATATAAAAGCGGTATTCGCGCCACGACTAATCGGTTTAGACCTCAATCTGATGGCCAGGACTCTACCCAAATCTACAGCCAGTTTCGATAGATAACGCTATGAAGTTTGATTCCCTGGATTTTTATCGAGAGCACGCAAGCCGCTATTCAAACCTGTCCCACGAGTTTACTCATTCCCTGTACACAGATAGCTCCCTAACGGGGTTGACTGGAGACATGGACCTTCTGAAGAGAATCGTGAAGTTAGCACCAGGCCGCCGTGGGTTAGACGCCGGTTGTGGAGCGGGCGCCAGGGACGTCCATCTACTTAACGCTTGGGGATATCAAGCTTATGGCGTCGATGCGGTGGAAGAGAATGTAAGCTTGGCCAAAAGCCTCCATCCGGAGATCGCCGATTTGATTCAAGTTGTCGACCTCAGGGAACCTCTGCCCTTCGACGACGCTTCCTTTGACTTCGTCACCTGTAATGCTGTTATCCAACACATGGCTCCGCAAACCACGGAGCAGACCACGTTGCCTGAACTAGCCAGGGTTCTGGCCCCTGACGGAGTTTTGCAGCTGATGTTCAAAGTGGGGTCTGGAGTGGTTACAGTGGGGGACAAAGCCTACGGTTCGCAAAGTGTGGCAAGAACGTTCCAGCTCTATAGCGAATACCGTTTATTGGAGGTTTTGAAAGAGCTCGGTTGCACTCTCGTAGAGGCAAGTGGAAAGGAGGAGCTAGGCGGATTAATGTATTTCAATGACATTAAACCCATGCGTCATTGTGTCTTTTGGGTCAGGAAGAGTGATTCCTGGTCTGGTTCTACGCGGCCCACAACGACAGGGGCTGGCAGGGCAAAGAGGTAGCGGTTTATAAGGACCACATCAAGCGGGAGAGCCGCATTCCCAGCTACACCGCATCTGATACCGGAGCATGCGCTTGTAAACCTTCCGGTCAGCGGCAATCGTCCTTATTGTTTCCCTCAAAGGAGATTCAACTACCTTTATCTTCTCCCCGGGGGTAAGCTGCGTACCAAATTGAACTCTAATGAACAGTTCATCTATGTCGTTCCTGTCAAACTTTAAGAGGAATGCAACTGGTATCTCATAAGCTTTGATTCGGTCTCGTACGCCACAAACAACCGTTACACTTAGATAACATCATCCAGCTCGTTGCATCTGATTGCCCAAAAAATCCGTCAACCGGAGTCTATCTTTAAGCGCAGAATCTGGTCGATCGCCCTTCGGGATGTGGAGTTACTCGAATTTGACGAGGAGTTGGCTAGATTAGAGAATCACATACTTATATTGGAGCAAAAGTTAGCTGACCTCGAAAAATAAATTGGGTACAAAATACCCAAATCTCTATGCCACCTAGCACCTAAAAAAACCACAGCATTAATCGTTAGTTTTTCTGATGCATCGAGGAGACCAAACTGCCGCTATCCAGCTGGGTTGAGGCGTTGCACCAGCTCTGCCCAATGGCGGCCCCAGGTGTTGCATGCGGCCTCGATGTCTTTTTCGGGGAAGTCGCGCAAGGCCACGGGGCCGTAGTGGGAGCTGTATGCATTGCCCTGTATGACCATGCCGTGGTTCAGCAGGATATGAAGCATGCTAAGTAAGGCCAATTCCGTGCCGCTGCCAGGCGTTGCTCCCCCGGAGAACGCCCCACCGACCTTGCCTGATAGAGGGCCTGGGTAGTCTTGGTAGGCGGTGATATCGAATAATCGTTTGATTTGCCAATCAACATCTCCGAAACGCACCGGAGTGCCAACTATCACGCCCTTGGCGGACAACATCTCATGCCACTGGACTTCTTCCACCGTACGGACCAAAGTGATGGCACCGCCTTCATGCATCCCCTGACGGATAGGTTCCACCATGGCGCTTGTGCGGCCGTTCTTGGAGGTGTAGATGATCAATAGGTCGTGCTGGTTGTTTACCATGCGAATCCTCTCAAATCGATTAGACCTGACACTTAGAGCAGAAATAGGTACCCCGGGCGCGGACTCGGATGGCTGTCATCATTAAGTTTGTCTGGGGTCTCCGGTGACAGAGCAAAGGGACGGTTACATTGCACGTACCGGAGTGATCACGACATCCCAATACCCTATTACCGGTTTCATTAATGTCTGTAGTTTCTCCATGTCGTCCACTTCAACAAACATAAAACTGTTATGCATCGGCTGACAACCACCGCCAGCCACGAACTCTACGCCAACTTCCTTGCACCATGCCCGCCAGTCCGAAATGGGAGGAGTCCCGTCACCTCGATGTACTGCACAGTTATTAGGTGTGTGATGTGATGAGATATGAAAGCGCATAGTATTCTCCAAATCAAAAATAGGACTGGCGGATACTACACTGTCATGGTTTTATTGTAAAAATAAGAAGGTGTTTGAAACTGCAAAGGCCGCTGACGCGGCCTTGAGTTTGTCTGGGGCCTCCGGTGACGGGTCAGCTATGTTCCCCA
>VFHG01000338.1 GCA_009392075.1 SAR202 cluster bacterium | reverse complement strand
AGACTGGGCACTGGATACTTACAATGAAGACTGGGCGCTGGGGCCTACAGGAGATTATCTATAGGTAAAATTACCTACGGTAGGACACAAAGGCCCGGTTGGCTTCCGCCATCCGGTGCAATTCCTCCCTTCTACGGACTGCCGTCCCCTCGCCCCGGGAAGCATCCATTAATTCTTGTGCCAGTCCCCGCCGCATAGGCATCCCATTCCGGGACCTAGCTCCTCTGATGAGCCAGCGCATGGCAAGCGCCTCGCTGCGTACCGCACGGAGTTCGGTGGGTACCTGAATCGTGGAACCGCCTATACGTTTGGGGCGGACCTCCACTGCGGGGGTGGCATTTCTTAAGGCCTGCTGGAAGATCTCAAGGGGTTCCCTGTTGGATTCTTCCTGAATGATATCGAAAGCGCTATAGGTTATGCGTTGGGCAACACTCTTCTTGCCCTTCAACATCAACCTATTGATGAACCTGGCCAGTTCCGCATCGTTGAAACGCGGGTCAGGAGCAATTATTCTTTTTTCTGCACGCCGTCTTCTAGACATAGGTATTCACACCTGGGTTTTAGTCCAACACTTTTAAGGACTCCCAGCAGGGGTCCAGGGAAAAATCAGGAGATGGAAGCGGTAGTAACCGGTTAACCGCCGTCCCGAGGCTTGACTGCCCCGTACTTGCTGCGGCCACGCCGGCGGTCCGGCACGCCCTCACAGTCGAGTGCGCTGCGGACTACGTGGTATCGGACACCCGGCAGGTCTTTGACGCGACCGCCTCTGATCAACACCACCGAGTGCTCCTGGAGATTATGGCCCTCACCACCGATGTAGGCGGTGACTTCTACTCCGTTGGTCAAACGGACTCTAGCGATCTTTCGAAGGGCCGAGTTGGGCTTCTTCGGAGTCATGGTACGCACTTGGATGCAGACACCCCGCCGCTGCGGGCAGCCAGGTCCCCACTTGGTCCTGTTGGTAAGCGAGTTCTGGACCCAATGCATAGCCGGAGACTTGGTCTTTTTACGGACCTGCTTTCGACCCTTACGGACTAGTTGGTTTACTGTTGGCATAGGAAATCCCGTCGCCACAATGGGCACGATATATAACTCTATCAATCGCCTATTGGAATGTCAATGGATTTTACGAGTGATTCGCCTTTGATTTTATTACCCCACGAGGCAGACATTTACCCACTAAACAAGAGTGACCGGTCGCCGGCAATCAACCACCTGAATATCCTTGACTTCCCAACCTGCCAATCATAAAGTAACTTTTGATTCCAGTTTGCCGATCTGGTCCCTCGGCTTCAGATATGCCGGGGGATTTTTTATTACCTCTTGATACCAATAATCAATACCACCTTCATGATTCAAGACAACCTTCCATATATAACAATCATCTATTCCTGGGCGAACTCAGATGAGGCCTCGCGATGACCGCCGCCAAAGACGGCATCAGGGTAACCATCATCGGAGTGGGTCCAGGTGACAACGGTTTTTTAACCTTGAAAGGGAAACAAGCGCTCGAAGAGGCTGATTTGGTCGCCGGATTCCAAACGGTCTTGAACGTCGTCCTTCCATTTGCCAAGAATGCAGAGATTTGTCCGATGGCCTACCGAGACCAGGAAGAAGTCTTAGACTACGCCGTTGGTCAGGTGAAAGAGGGCAAAAGCTTGGTGGTCTGCGCTTGGGGCGACCTGAACGTATCGGCCAAGGAACTTTTGGACCGGGTCCGGCGGCGGGTTGACCACGTTGATCTGGTGCCGGGAATCAGCTCGGTGCAGATCGCCATGTCCCGCACCGGTATCTCGCTGGAGGATGTGGTCTTCATCACCCTGCACCGGCGCGACGGCAAAGAATCGGCTTTGGAAGAACTGGTCTATTCCCTGAAAGACGGCCGCCGCAACATAATTCTGTTGCCCAGCCCCTACGACCTCATGCCCGCCGGCATCGCGGCCGGCGTGATCGAGGAAGGGGTGCCGGGAGACCATCGAATGACGGTGTACCAACGGCTGACCCACGACGACGAGCAAAGTTGGAGCGGCAGCGTCAGTGAATGCGCCGCCATCACCACCGATTTCAGCGACCTAAGTATCATGATATTTCACCGGCCAATCTCCGAATAACCAAAGGAGAGACCGGAAGGGACCTTCCCAGATTGATCCTCTTTGTCACCACGGCCGATACCGACCTGCTCACCGCTGACCGGGCTCTGGAAGGGCTGCCGGTAGATTTCCCAGAGGTTAAGGCATTCAACCCGGCCAACCTCCCCGGCTCCGGGGAGCAACAGGTCATCTTGGACGCTGCCGCCGAGGCTGACGTTGTTGTGCTCCGGCTGCTGGGCGGAAAGCGGGCCATGCCAGAAATCTTCGACCCTCTAGTGCGCCTGTGCCACGAGAAAGGCACGCCGATCATCGCTTGTCCCGGCCACCAAGAATGGGACCAGGAATTGATCACCGCCTGCAACGTACCTCCCTCAGAACTTGACGCGATTTTTTCCTACCTGATCCGGGGCGGAGTGCCGAATTTTCAGAACCTATTTCTCTTCCTCAGCGATTCATACCTCAGGTCTGAGTACGGCCACGAAGCGCCCGCTGAAGTGCCCTGGGAGGGGGTCTATCATCCCGACGAAGCGGAAGGCATGGATGCCGAAAACTTCGTCAAACGCCGGTTTCAACCAGACCGCCCCAACATCGCTGTTTTGTTTTACCGCGCCCACTGGATGAGCGGCAACCTGCAGACCATCGACGCCCTGATACGGCGATTCGAGGAACTGGGCGCAAACGTCCTTCCCATCTATTCCTTCAGTTTGAAACACAACCCAGATGGTGACGGACAGGCTAACCGGACATTTACCGAGATCCTCTGCGATGCCGAGGGTAACTCCCGAGTCCACTGCATCGTCAACACCATGGGCATGTCCATGACCGACATCCAGCAGGACGTGGCGACCTTCGCCACCGGGCCTCAGGTCGATTACCTGGACCAACTGAACGTCCCCATCATTCAAGGAATCTTCAGCACTGGCAAAGAGTCCGAGTGGGAAGAAAGCTCCCTTGGCTTAGGCCCCATCGACACTGCCATGAGTGTGGCTCTGCCCGAGTTTGACGGCCGAATCATCGCCGTTCCCATCTCATTCAAAGAAGAAGTGGCAACTGGAAGCACCGAGCGCAACGGCAAGATGGAGGCCCGGCTGCAACGTAACCTGCCCCGGCCGGACCGCATCGACTTCCTGGCCCGGCTGTCGGTGAAATGGGCGGCACTGCGTCTGAAACCTAACTCGGAAAAGCGTATCGCAATCATCCTCAGTAACTATCCCACCAAGGACGCCCGGATTGGAAACGCTGTTGGCCTGGACACTCCGGCCTCGGTGATTAACGTCCTGAACGCCTTGAAAAGCGCCGGTTACCATGTGACGGACATCCCGGCTGACGGCGACGAACTGGTCCACCAGATCATCGAACGCTGCAGCAACGACACCGACACGCTGACCGAAGAACAATTACGGCTGGCGGCGGGACACGTTAGCGCCAAGCAATACAAAGAATGGTTCAGCACCTTTCCTCTAAAGGTCAAAGACGAGCTGACCGAGGCGTGGGGAGAGCCGCCCGGACAGGTCTACCGAACCGGAGATGACCTGGCCATTGCCGGGATCGACTTGGGCAACGTTTTTGTGGGCCTCCAGCCGCCCCGTGGCTTCGGGGAAAATCCAATTGCGATCTATCACAGCCCTGATCTGGCGCCGACACATCATTACGTGGCCTATTACAGGTGGATCAGGGACGTTTTCAAGGCCGACGCCATGGTCCACGTTGGCAAACACGGCACCATGGAGTGGCTGCCCGGCAAGGGCATCGGACTCTCCAACGCCTGCTACCCGGAGGTGACGCTCGAAGACGTGCCTCTGTTCTACCCGTTCATCATCAACAACCCCGGCGAGGGCGCGCAGGCCAAGCGCCGCGCCCACGCGACTATCGTCGATCACATGATTCCGCCCATGACCACTGCCGACAGCTACGGTGACATCGCCAAGCTGGAACAACTCATGGACGAGCACTACCAGTGCCAGACCCTGGACCCGGCCAAGCTGCCGCTTTTAGAGGGCCAGATATGGGATATGGTGCGTCAGGCGGACCTGGACCGCGACCTTGGCGTGGACGAACTGCCCAAGGATTTCGGCGAGTTCATCCTCCATATAGATGGGTATCTCTGTGAGTTGAAAGACGCCCAGATCAGAGACGGACTGCACACCCTAGGCGAGGTCCCGCCGGACGATCTGATGGCCAGCTTGTTATCGGTGTTGACTCGGTTGGATACCGGAGGGATACCCAGTCTTCGCCGGTCTCTAGCCGAAGCCATGGGCCTCGATTATTCCAGCATCTTGAACGAACCTGCGTTACCCGCACCTGATTCCGTGCCAGCCCGCTTGATCAACGGAAACGAAACACCCATCCGCACGCAGGGCGACCTACTGGAGCGTCTGGAAGACCTTTCCCGCTCGGCCTATTCGCTACTTAGCGAAAGCGGGTTCAAAAGCGAAAGTGTTGCCGGCACAGTTGAAAAATTGCTCGGCAGCAATGACGCCCAGACCACTGCTGTTTTGACCTATGTCGCCGACACCCTTCACCCGGCGTTACTCAAGACCACCGACGAGATCGACAATTTGCTGCGTGGGCTGAACGGCCAGTTCGTCCCCGCCGGACCCAGTGGCGCGCCCACCAGGGGAATGTCCAACATCCTGCCAACCGGTCGAAATTTCTACTCGGTGGACCCCAAGACGATTCCTTCGCCGACCGCCTGGGACATGGGGGTCGGCCTGGCCGACGCTCTGCTCCAGGTCTATCTGGAAGAGGAAGGCGGCTAC
>VFHG01000337.1 GCA_009392075.1 SAR202 cluster bacterium | reverse complement strand
ATCCGCCGAGTATTTGCGCCGGGAATACGGGGTAGTAGTAGACCCAAAGACTTCAGCCTTGGATGTCTCCGGGACCGAAAAGCTTAGGGCGGAGATGGCTGCGGTGAATAACTAAGCAGCGATACCTTCTCTTTGGTTGCTAGGCCGCCTGCGGTACCTGTAACCAAAAATCTCTGATAGTGTCGATCAATTTTGGCCGGTGTAACTTTCCGGTTCTAAAAAATCGTCGCCATTAACTGTATTCGTGCTCCGCTGATAGTGGTCGTTCTCTAATTCCCGTGAATCCCCGCAAGGTTAAATTCCAGGGTTCTCCGCACTCCAGAATTCCTCCAACTTCCCCGTTTTGACCCAATTGGCCCAATTAGTCCATCGCGACGGCTCTCCGAGATCTGTAGATTCGGTAAGTTTGCAGTATCCCCCCGGCCCATTAAGTGCTTGGAGCCCGAATCACCGAATGAGAGCATAAATCTCAGCGGGAATTGGGGGACATGTCCTTCGTTTTCGCTATAGATACCAAATTAACTGGCTGGTTCCCTGGCATACCGGGTGCGTGCCAGTCATTCTTACTACGGGTTGGTTCGGAATCGATACCAACACCCTGTAAATCCATGAGGTGCCAAATCTTAGCGCGCCCAGTTTAGAGGCCTCAGGTCTTTTTTGTGGATCTATAACCGTTATCGCAGCAAACGACGATCACGGCCCTAATCAGGCACCATTCAATTCAACAGATTAAGAGTTTTTATCGATTAACCGGCAACCCGAAGCAAGCAAATTTACCCAAACGCTCTAAAAGCTAGATTCAACCTTGCTCACCCAAGTCAGATTACCCAGGCGGTCTAAACATAGGCCGATCTAGCTTACCCAAGCACGATGGCCCCGCGCTCTAAAACTAGACCCGATCTAGCTCACCCAGGCAAAACTCAGGAGAAATATTACCCAAATGGGAATTCTGAATAATTTCAAGTTGGACCCACGACCATTGGTGGTTACGTGGTAGCTGGATTGGTGATGACCATTCTGGCTTATATGTTGCTCAGCAGCATCAGTGGACTCAATAACAAATTCAATTTCCTCGTCCACCACGAAACGCCGGTACTGATCAACGTCCAGCAATTGACTGGGGAAATGGTAAACATGGAGACCGGTTTGCGTGGCTATCTAGTCACGGGAGACGTTGGCTTCTTAGATCCGTATTTCTTCGGAATAGATGCGTTCAATAAAACGATGGCAGAGGAGCAAGAGCTTACCAACGACGACCCGGCGGCGGTAGCAAAGCTCAAAGAGATTCACAAGATGGAACGGGAGTGGTTATCTGGCTACGCCGAACCCGCTTTCGAAATTAAGGGAAAAGATCGAAGCAGGTGCAGGTGCAGTTGCACAGGCCAACTTCGCGGAGAGTTCTGCCTGGACCATCGGTAAAGAGAAATTCGACGGAATCAGGGCCGTGCTCGGTGGAATCACCGCAAGAAAGAGTCCCCGACCGATCGCCCGAGGACTCTTTGTACAGTTAGCTACGGGGCTGGTATTACCGGTCCATCACCTTCATCGTCCCGGCCTCAGGGTCGTACTGGAAGCGGGTTACGCGATCTAACTTCTGAGACTCTAGGCGAACCACTAGCGAACGTCCTTCTTCTCTGATGTTAAGGGTGTCATGAATCTCGCCAGGCAAGAAGTAGGCCACCGATCCAGGTTGCTGGGTGAACTTACCGGTTTCCCGGATCTGGGCTGTGTCCACGCCTTCTCCGGGGAATGCCCAGCGCCATTTGCGCTGCCGGATGGCGCCCTTGTAGACGCCATAGACGACCCAGGTATTGCCGTGGTCATGGGGCAGGTTGTCTTGGCCGGGTTTCTGGACCGATGCCATGAGCCACCAACCGTTGCCGGGATGACCAGACTCTTCGTCTAAATGAAGAGAGAAACGGCCAAATCCCCCCTCTTCTTCAAGTTCTAGTTTTTCTTCCAACCAGCCCGGAACCGCCAACAAGTCCTTCAGGTGGGCGGAAACTTTTTTGGCTTGTTCATGGGGGTCTGCTTCGTTCCTGAAGATATTATTGACGTCTTCAACGAAGGCATCCATCGTATAATTTGCTACTTGTGTCTGGGCCATATTATCCCCTCCACGTAAACTTCTATTGTTAGTACCCATTTTGACCGGGCGGGCGATGTAGTGTCAACGGCCTCAATCGAGATATTGAGGCGTCTGTAAAATCGGACGGGTTTCAAACGGCCGGCTTAGTTGGGTGGTTCTATTTTTCGTGGTGTAATTCCCGTAAACAATGGTGGTGGATACTGGCAATTTTGGTTCGCCGGAGCTATTATGGGTGCAATAATTCCCATTGCGCCCAATCCTGGGGTCCACGCCGGCAATCTACTGGTAAGTTAGGAGGAAGCAACATGGCAAACAATTTCACAATCTTGGTCGGCACGATCGGTCAAGGAATGAACGTAAGCGGCGACAGCGGCGAGACTTGGACAAAGATTCGCAACCCGATCCCTTCCGAAGGCAGCATCCGGGCCATACGCACCTATCCAAACGACCCACACCGGATATTGGCTGGTTCCGACGGCCTTGGCCTGTTCCGCAGCGATGACAATGGCGTCAATTGGGAGACCGTGGATTCACCGATCGGCGATCTGCAGGTCTGGTCGGTGGCCGTCGACCCGGCCCACACCGACACCATCTTTGCCGGCACCCGCCCTGAGGGCTTCCGCTCCCGTGACGGCGGCAAAACTTGGGACAAGCTAGACATGGGCGTAAACATGGAATGTCCCATCGGCACCCCTCGCACGACCAACATGGTGGTTGACCCCAGGGACAGCAACACCATCTGGGCCGGAATCGAGGTTGATGGCGTTTACAAGAGTCTCGATGGCGGCGACAATTGGCTGCACCTGCCCGAACTGGGACCCGACCCGTTCCACGGCGACATTCACGGAATGGCCGTCACAGACTCGGCAGTGTATTGCACAAGCCCGTTCGGCTTCGCAACCAGCCAGGACGAGGGCGAGAGCTGGGACTACCATTACTTTCCCAAGTTCAATCCCGAAGACGTGCGTTCTTACTGCCGGGGCATGATCGTAAAGCCCGACAATCCCGATGTGATGTTCGTTGGCAACGGCGACTTCATTCCCGGTGTGGTCGGCTGCGTTCAGATGACCAAAGACGCGGGAAAGACTTGGGCGCCAGTAGAACTGCCTGTAGAGCCCAACTCGGTGGTGTACTGGCTCGGGAACAACCCTGAGATTCCCAACGTTGTGGTGGCGGCCACGCTCTTCGGCTACGTCTATGTGAGCACGGATGGCGGCGACAAATGGACCAAGTTGAAGAAGGAGTTCGGAGAAATCCGCTCCATCGCAGTCACCCCCAACTAGCCACTGCCGCAAACGCATTACAGGCCCAAAATATAGAGAAGGGAGTCCTTAACAGGACTCCTTTCTTTTATTCGACAGATCCAGAAGTGGAGCTTGAAAGCCCGCTTTGGTGTATAGTTGGCTAGAGTCGTCTTGAAGACGGCCTTTGATTGAAAATAACATTTCTGTTCGTCGGACAGAGGGAGCAGGCAGTTATGGTCCGGTCCAAGCCCAGGGTCAAAAAAGACAAGCCAGTGGAGACCAGCGAAGAATTCGTGAAGCGCATCAATTCTGAAGCGCGGGTACGAAACGGGCTGAAGCAAAACCTCAAACGGGCCCGCCGCTAGCCCAACGGGCGACATCTTATCCCGAAGCGCGGGTCTCCCCACCCCGATTTAGACCTCCGACTGATCAAAAAACGCTGCCAGCCCTACCCGGGCGCAGTCTTCATCCTGTTGAGCAGTCCCCCCACTGCCCCCGATCGCTCCTACCGTTTCAC
>VFHG01000336.1 GCA_009392075.1 SAR202 cluster bacterium | reverse complement strand
CTATGAGATGGAAGGGATGACCGGCACCGAACCCGTGGATGTTGACACGCCATTTGGGAAGCCCAGCGATTCAATCATCGTGGGAGACTTGGATGGAATTACGGTCGCATTCCTGCCGCGTCACGGCCGGGGCCACCGTTTCAACCCGTCCCATATCCCGGCCAGGGCTAACATATACGCGTTGAAGTCATTGGGCGTAGAGCGGATCATCTCCGTGAGCGCCGTTGGCAGTCTAAAGGAAGAATTCGCGCCCCTGGACCTAGTTATTCCCAGCCAGTTGATCGACCGCACCAGGTTGCGGGAGAACACATTCTTCGACACAGACGTGGTGGTGCACGTGGCGATGGCGGACCCCTTCTGCCACCACACCAGCCAGGTGATCCACACGGCGGCACGGCATCTGGATATCACTGTCCATTCCGGCGGGACCATGGTGGTCATGGAAGGCCCCGCCTTCTCCACCAGAGCCGAGTCTTTCATGTACCGTTCCTGGGGAGCTGACATAATCGGCATGACCGCGCTACCAGAAGCCAAATTGGCCAGGGAAGCTGAGATTTGCTACGCCACTATGGCCTGGATCACCGACTATGATTGTTGGCACCAGGGAGCTGAATCGGTCACGGTTGAAATGGTCATCGCCAATCTGCAGAAAAATGTGGCCACTTCCAAGGCTTTATTGAAAGAAGTTATTCCCGCTCTGGGCGGCAAACGCGATTGCCCCTGTGAATCCGCTCTTCGAGACGCGATAATAACCCCAAAAGACCAGATTTCGGACGATTTAAAACAAAAACTTGCCCCGGTAACGGGTAGATATTTAAGCTAGGGACCAGCGAGCCCAGGAGGATACATATGCCTAGACAAGACCCAGGCGAGCCATATTTCCGCGTAGATTCCGCAGAAGGCCAATCCATGTTGGCTGCAGATCCCAACGGTACAATCGTGATTGACGTCCGGCGGGATGACGAATGGGTCACCGGGCACGTTGCGGGTGCGATTCACATCCCGGTGGACGACCTGACTGACAACATGGACCGGATCCCCACCGACAAGAAAGTTCTATTCATCTGCGCCGCCGGTGTCCGAAGCGGATTGGCGTGCGAGATGGCCGCGGCGATGGGCTATGAAGCAGAGAACCTGTATAACATCGAGGACGGGACCCCCGCATGGATCGCGGGAGGACACCCAACGTCCTACGGCGATGACGCCTAACCAGAAGCCGCAAGCGAAATAATCTAGTCGATTAAGTGCAGGTCCGAAGAAACAAAAAACCCGGGGCCTGACGCAAGGAGAACTACTTGGCATCACAAAAGACCAAAGGGGACGTGAAAGACCTGTCCCTGGCGAAAGACGGAGTCAACAAGATCGAATGGGCCGGAAGGGAAATGCCCGTGATGAAAATCATCCAGGAGCGCTTCATAAAGGAAAAACCCCTGGCTGGCGTGCGCCTTTCCGCGTGCCTACACGTGACCAGCGAAACGGCCAACCTGGCCATCGCACTGCGTGACAGCGGCGCCGAGGTAGTCCTCTGCGCCAGCAACCCCCTCAGCACCCAGGACGATGTCGCCGCGGCACTGGTCCAGGAGTACGGTATCCCGACATATGCCATCAAGGGCGAGAATGACACGACCTACTATGAGCACCTGGAAGCGGCTTTGGAAACCAAGCCCCAGATGACCATGGACGACGGCGCCGACCTCCTGACGCTGCTGCACACGAAGCACCCAGACCTGCTGACCAACATCATCGGCGGGACCGAGGAGACCACCACCGGAGTCATCCGCCTAACGGCGATGTCCGCTGATGGACAATTGAAGTACCCAGTAATCGCCGTCAATGACGCCGAGACCAAGCATTTCTTCGACAACCGTTACGGCACCGGCCAGAGCACTCTGGACGGCATCACCAGGGCCACCAACATCCTGTGGGCCGGACGGCGCACTGTAGTGTCCGGCTACGGCTGGTGCGGCCGAGGCGTCGCCTCCCGGGCCAAGGGAATGGGCGCCAACGTGATCGTCTGCGAAACCAATCCGGTCCGCGCTCTCGAAGCAGTGATGGACGGATTCCAGGTCATGCCCATGATTGAGGCCTCCAAGCAAGGCGAGGTATTCATCACCGTCACTGGCGGCCTGCACGCGGTCGGAAGGGAGCACATCGAAGTCATGGCCAGCGGGGCGATCCTCTCCAACAGCGGCCACTTCAACGACGAGATCGACATCGACGCTCTAAAAGAGATGTCCACCTCCCACCGGGAACTGCGGCCCTTCGTCGAAGAGTACACGATGAAAGACGGCCGGCTGATCTATCTCCTGGCCGACGGCCGGTTGGTCAACCTCTCCGCCGCTGAGGGCCACCCCTCGGCAGTGATGGACATGAGCTTCGCGAACCAGGCTTTGTCCGCCGAATATCTCTACCAGAACAAGGGCAAACTTGAAGTTGGCGTGCACGTTGTGCCACCCGTGATGGACGCGGAGATCGGCCGGCTCAAGCTCCAGTCCATGGGCATCGGCATCGACACGTTATCCCCTGCCCAACAGAAGTACCAGAACAGTTGGCAAGAAGGGACCTAACCCAACATAAAACGTATTTGAACTATTCGGCGCGAGGGCAACAACAAGCCCCAATCGACGACAGGAGATATAAACATGCCAATGCTCTTCCACGAATCCCCGAAATACCTGCTGACCTCGGAGTCGGTGACCGAAGGTCACCCCGATAAGCTCTGTGACCAGATCTCCGACGGAGTCCTGGACGCAGTTCTGAGGGACGACCCCATGGGCCGCGTGGCCTGTGAGACCGCCGTGACCAACGGACTGGTCGTCGTCATGGGCGAGATCACCACATCATCCTACGTCGACGTGCCAAAGATCATCCGCGACACCCTGA
>VFHG01000335.1 GCA_009392075.1 SAR202 cluster bacterium | reverse complement strand
GAGCAACCTGATTGGCTGGCCTGCCCCCCGACGAGCGGTCCCGCAAGTTGCAATTGCGGACCTACTACATCGCTTGCGCCGCCTTGGCTATCGCCGTAGGCCATGTGGTCTACGCCTTTTTCCGGGACCATGTTTTTGATTAGCGGCCGCGCGTGGTAAATATATGCTCCAATCAGGAACCCGTCTGAACCGGCAGGCCCACTGGGTTGCCTACTGTGCCATTCACCATTAACATGCTCTCAGATGCACGGCCTTACCGGGCTGGTTCATCAACAACTTTTGTGGAGGTGCACAGGTTCTAGAACGCATTCTTTCTTGGTTTCGCCGCCCAACAGCGGAGATCGAAATCGAAACAACCGGTGGGTCGTCTCGACCCGGCGGCACAATAGATGTCCAGGTGACGATACGGTCGAAAGCGGGAGTCAAGATTAAGACCGGCCAGGTGGAATTAGCCTGTACCGAGCAGTCGTGGCACAAAGAATCGCCCCGGGATAGTGGCCAAGGAAAGCTGGATTCCCACTCTGCTCTGTCACAACCGCTGGTTCAATCTTTCATCGCAGACACGGAGATTACCAGCGAAGAACCCGTCGTCCGTTACGCGAGATTCCAGATACCCGCTCAGGCCCCGCCCACCGTCCACGGCTCCATCGCCCAGGTTTCATGGGAGGTCACGGGCCGTTTGGAAATGGAGTCCGGCAATACGGTCGCCACATCCAGCGAGATTACGGTCCTGGCGCCCCCGGTGGTCCATGCAGGACGTAGCGCGGCAGACCTCACGGAAGAGGCAACCTTCACCGGCTGCATCCTGGCGATGGTGTTGGTTAACGATGTGGTTGGCGTTGGCGGATATCTGGAGGGCGAGCTTCGGGCGCGCATGAACATCACGGACCGAGCAAAAGACATCCGAATGGAATTGCACAGCACGGAAAAGTCGGGCGACCGCGAGGACGAATCGGTCCGGGAACGGATCTCTCTGGAAAAGGATGTTCAGCTTACATCCGAACGGCCCTACGTCTGGGCCTTCAGTCTGCCCGTGCCGGAACGGACCCTGCCAACGGTGCAGAATGGCCGCACCTCTGTCTCGTGGCGTCTCAAAGCGGTGGTGGATACCGACACCGCAAACGCCGCGTACCACCTGGAGCGGGAAGTCCAAATCTTCACATCAACCTAGACGTTCTGATCGTCTTGGGCTTGGCCGTCGTCATCCTTGGCTTAGCCGCCCCACCAACGCTTGAGCCGTTGTCCGATTTCTAACTCCGCGCCTTCTTCACTGGGCTGATAATAACGCCTTCCCTCGAGAGACGGCGGTAGATATTCCTGTTCCTCGAAATGACCTTCGAAGTCGTGGGAGTAATTGTAGTCCTTGCCGTAACCCATGTCCTTCATCATCCCGGTCACTGCGTTGCGCAGGTGCAGGGGCACCGGCTCGTTGGCCTGCTCCCGCACGTCTCGCATGGCTTGGTTCAACCCCGCATAGGCCGAGTTGCTCTTGGGAGCGGTGGCCAGATAGACAGTGGCCTCCGCCAAGGGTATGCGCCCCTCGGGCATCCCCAAGAAATGGACTGCCTGCTGGGCCGCAATCGCCACGGACAATGCCTGCGGTTCAGCCAGGCCGATGTCCTCTGAGGCCAAAATAACCAGTCGGCGGGCGATGAACAGCGGGTCCTCCCCCGATTCGATCATCCGGGCCAGCCAGTACAGAGCCCCGTCCGGTGACGAGCCCCGGACCGATTTGATGAAGGCCGAGATGGTGTCGTAGTGGCTCTCTCCAGCCTTGTCGTACATCGGGGAGCGTCTTTGTAGGGCGTCGGCGATGGTCTCCAAGTCTATCTGGCGCTTTCCCTCGGCATCCGGGGTGAAGGCGTAGGCCGCCGTCTCCAAGGCGTTCAGGGCAATACGCGCGTCGCCGTTGGATATGTTCACCAGATGGTCCAGGGCATCCCCGGCCAGACTTGCGCTCAATGGACCCAGTCCCCTCATATGGTCAGCCAATGCCCGGTTGACTATCGACGCCATCTGGGCCGGCTCCAGGCTTTGCAACGCAAACACCCGGCAGCGTGAGAGCAGAGGGGCAATGACCTCAAAGGAGGGATTCTCGGTGGTCGCTCCTATAAAGGTGATTGTGCCATCCTCAACGTGGGGCAGGATAACGTCCTGCTGGGCCTTGTTGAACCGGTGAATCTCGTCCACGAACAAGATGGTCGACTGCTGGTGCATTCCCTTCCGATCTTTGGCTTCGGCCACTATGCGCCGGAGGTCGGCCACGCCCGAGGTTACAGCGCTGACCGGTTGAAAATCTGACTGGGTGGACGAGGCCACTAGGCGCGCCAAGGTCGTCTTACCGGTGCCCGGCGGGCCCCATAGGATGATGGACGGCAACCGGCCGGCGGCGATCGACCGCAGGAGCACGCGGTCCGGGTCGACTATCTGGTCCTGGCCGACAAATTCGTCGAAGGTGCTTGGGCGCATGCGCTCAGCAAGAGGGGCATCACGCTCCGCCTGGGCCTTTCTGCCATGCTCGAACAATGACTCTGATGAGCTCATAGCCGTTCACCTATCGATCGCCGACTCCGGTCCGGTCACTGGAAGTTGGGCATGACCTCTTTTGCGAATAGCTTCATGGAACTTTTCACTAGCTCGTGGGGTAACATTCCGCCGATGTTGAACCAGCACATGAATTCCTGGGGGCCGTAGATATCTTTTAGCTGCTCCAGTTTGGCTGACACCTGATCAGGCGTACCCACTGCGGCGAATTCGTCCATGACGATCTCTGCGGTCAGTGTATCGGCGCGGCTGGTGCCTTTACTGACGCCGCGGGCTCGGCCGATGTCTCGCAACGTTTCCAAGTAGTTATCGACGGTCTTTGTGAACCCGGCCTTCGCTTCGCATTCGGTTTCGGCCACGTGCATGGGCACGTTGACGTTGACCTTCACTTTGGCGCTATCGTGGCCATTTTCAGCCAGTTCGGCCCGGTAGGATGCCAGCCCGGCTAGCGCCCCTTCCTTGGTCACGATGGTTGGCGCAACCAGGATGTTATGACCCAACGATCCCACGATGCCGAAGGTGTCTGCGCTGTTGGCGGCCACGTACACCGGAGGGCGGGGTTGCTGTATCGGCCTGGGTGTCACACGCTGCCCGTGGGCCTGGTAATACTTACCCTCAAAGGTGAAATCTTGTTGCTCCCATAACCCCAGCACCACATCCAAGGCCTCCAAGAACCGGCCCCTTCCTTCTTCCTGGTCGATGCCGTAGCCCTGGAAATGAGTTGGCATAGAACCGCGGCCGACACCAAAGATGGCCCGTCCGTTGGACAGAACGTCTAGCGTCGCGGCCTCCTCGGCCAGCCGCACCGGTTGGTGAAGTGGCAGCAGATTGACGGCATTGCCGATGCGGATGCGCTTGGTGGTTTGAGCGACTGCCGCTCCGATCATCATCGGGGCCGACATCACCGAGAACCGTGGATTGAAGTGCAATTCCGCCAGCCAGGCGGCGTCGAATCCCAGCTCGTCGGCCAGTTGGCATTGGGCGATGGTGTCCTGGATGCGGGCGGCGGGAATTTGGTCTACCGCGCACGGAAGCTGGTAGAAAACGCCGAACTCCATGAATGTCTCCTAAAGGGGAACTGATGGGCCAGTGTATTCTAATACAAAGATCAGCAGTCGGGGCTGGGGCGAGGTCAGTCTTCCGCCACCGAGCCGTTTTCCTGCGGAATGACCCGTGCCTAATCACCGGCATGAATCAAACTGCCAAAATGTCACCCTGAGCGGAGCGAAGGGTCTGCCAAGGTGATTATTGGAAGATTCTTCGTCGGCCTTCGGCACTCCTCAGGATGACGGTGTTGCAGGGGCTCGCCTGAAATCAG
>VFHG01000334.1 GCA_009392075.1 SAR202 cluster bacterium | reverse complement strand
CATCAACTTCGAACTTCGACTGCCCCCACCGCGTATGCGGCGCCGTGTCTCCGGAACTGGTCGCCATCTGGATCAGGTCTCTGGAGTCATTGGGGAACTCTTCCACGACCAACACGAACTGCAAGGCCGGGTTTTCCGGGAAATACTCCAACCTCTGGAATCCCTTCTGCTGTGCCGGAGTCAGCGGCGAATTTTGGTGGCGACCAAAATATTGGTGTTTGGCCTTTCTGAAATACCCAATCTCTGACATTATTTTGTCTTGCTCCTCTGGGTCCCGTTGCATTGGTTATTCTTATATCCCTTGGGCTTTGTTATAAACTTTTTGATGCACCGGCAATGATTTTGATGCGCCTCGAAATTTTGGCCAGGCCAGGCGTGTATAATAAGCCCGTCCCAGCCTCGCAGGCCCAAGCGTAAAATCGACCGGTTGATTCGAGAGCCTAATTCCTCGAAGGCCCGTTACCATCGGAGGCACCATGCCCATCATTCAACGCCCCTATGTCCCACCTGACGATCAGATTCCCAATGAGAATTCGTACGTTAATCCGGGTGTCAGCCAAAGTGAGGGCACCGGTGACGGCAATGCCCCCGAAGGCGGCTCCCTTGACCCCATCACGTTCTACAGCGACTCCATGCACATCTTCAGCAGCCTATATTCCGCAGTGCTGTTTTTCGGCGAGCAGATGGAGGAGCGGGAGCCCATACTTCGGGCCCGCATCAAGGTGAGCCCTCAGATGCTCAAGGCGATCGCCCTGCTGACCACCAAACACGTGAAAGAGTACGAAGACGCCGTTGGGCCTATCACCCTGCCAGACCAGGTATATGCTGCATGGGACTTGGAAGGCGCAGAAGAGGGAGAACACGGATATGCCGCAGGATGAGAACCGTCCTTTAGCCGAGGACATCACCACACCTATCAAGATTCAACCTGGCGTGGACCACTCCACGCCGGATGACTGGAGTTGGAAATACATCTCCACCAGCCAACCGAACGCGGCTGAATTCCACATCAGTCACTCGGAGTCCACCCGGGTTTTGATCGACGTGCTTCGTCCGTCAGACAGCGCCGACGACGCAAATTTCGTTCTGAGCAAAGAGATTCCCATCGTGATCTTGGACAGCCTGGACAAGTACTGGGCAACGGAATCGAAGACACGCCTGCCCCTGGCCGGTGTCCGTGTGCCGGTGGAGGGAGATACGATAGCTGAAGCCAAACGGGCTTTGGCTGCGGACCTTGGCGCACAGCTACGCCTGCTGTTGCTGCTGTCCAGCTCTCACAAAGGGAAGATTGCGCCGGCCCTGTTGGAGAACCTAAAGTACCTGTCTTCCTGCATGGAATCCGCGTCCAACAGCTCTTAGTCTGCCGCCAGACGCTCCCGCACGGCGGCCACGACACCGTCCAAAGGCACATTGCCGGCCTCGGAATCGGTCCGGCCTTTGATCTCCACCACACCGGCTTTCAGATTGCGCGGGCTGACCACCAACCGAACGGGCAGGCCCATCAGATCGGCATCGTTGAACTTTACCCCCGCCGCCGCGTCCTCACGGTCGTCGAATAGCACTTCGATGCCCGCATCTTGTAATTCGCCGTACAACTTTTCCGCGGCCTCGGAGACTTCCCCGGTGGAGATATTCAGTCCCACCAGATGCGCCTGATAAGGTGCGATTGGGATAGGAAAAACGATACCGTCCTCGTCGTTGTTCTGCTCAACCGCCGCCGCCATCAGCCGCCCCACGCCAATCCCGTAGCAGCCCATAGTGATGGGGTGCTGTTGCCCTTCGCTGTCCAAGAAATCCGCACCCAAGGCTTCACTGAAGAAAGTCCCCAGCTTGAAGATATGGCCCACTTCGATTCCTTTGATGGAATCCAAAACGTGTCCGCAGCGTGGGCAAAGCTGTCCAGGTTGGGCCAGGGCTATATCAGTCACGATATCTGCCTGGAAGTCTCGAGGGTAATTGGCTCCCTTGAAATGGGTGTCCGGTTTATTGGCCCCTACCACGAAGTTGCTGCCACTGGTGATGGATACATCGGCCACCCGTTTGATGTTTTTCAGACCAATGGCTGACGCGGATCCTGCGACCAGGCCTGCTGCCTTGACCTCGTGGTCTTCCGCCAGCCGCAGGTCGTGTGACTGAAGGGCGTTCTTAAGTTTGACCTCGTTCACGTCCAGATCGCCCCTGATGGTGACGAACAGGGGTTCACCGTCGGACATATAGAAGACTGCCTTCAGGGTTTTGGACTCGGGCACACCGAGGAACTCGGCCAGTCCCGAGATGGTCTTGATGCCCGAAGTGGCCACCTCTTCCAACGCCTCTTCGGGTTCTGCCTCCACTTCGGGGTAGGTCGATTCGGCCTTCTCAGCGTTGGCAGTATAGGAACAAGAAGGACAGGTGATAACGGTGTCCTCGCCGGTGTCGGTGGCCAGCAGGAACTCGTGGGAGTCTTTGCCACCGATGGCCCCGCTATCCGCCTCAGCCATCAACACGGGCAGGCCGCAGCGCCGGAAGATATTGCGGTAGGCCTGGGCCATAGCCTGGTAGCTCTCGTCTAGGCTTGCCTCGTCGGCGTTGAAGCTATAGGCGTCTTTCATGTCGAACTCACGTACCCGGACCAGGCCGGCCCTGGGGCGTGGTTCGTCCCTGAACTTGGTCTGGATCTGGTACAAGATCAAGGGCAAATCTCGGTAGCTCTGGACGTTGGCTTTAACCACGTTGGTGATCACTTCTTCGTGGGTCGGCGCCAGCACCATGGGACGGCCCCGCCGATCCTGAAGAGAAAACATGTTGTCGCCGAAGGCCTCTCGCCGTCCCGTCTGCTCCCATAGCTCTTGAGGCTGCAATGCCGGCATCATCAACTCTTGCCCACCAGCGGCGTCCATCTCTTCTCGGATGATGTTTTCTATCTTGCGTAGCGACCGGAGGGCTAGCGGCAGGTATGAATAAACCCCGGAGGCAACCTGGTGAATCAGTCCGGCCCGGAGCATCAGCCTATGGCTGGCCGTTTCGGCGTCGGGAGGGTCGGACCGTAGGGTCTTGGAGACCATCCGGGAGAATCTCATGTTTGGGCAAAGCCCCCTTGGAAATATTGGAATCGCCCGAGCCAAACCATTATAGCGACTGACACAGGGCAAGTGGGGACGGCGTACCCAAATAGAGGCATCTCCGAATGCCAAAAAACCCTTGGAAGGACGAAAGTAAAATGGCCGAGCGGGAGCGGTTAGTCGTCGGCGGGCATAGGCGTTTTTTCCACCTCTTCCATGAGGGCGGTCAACATCTCGGCCTCAGGCACCACGCGGACCTTCTCGCCCTTGCGGAAGATAACTGCACGACCCGCTCCGGCAGCGATTCCAACGTCGGCGTCCTTTGCCTCGCCGGGCCCGTTGACCTCGCATCCCATGACGGCGACGGTGATCTCTTTGTTTCCCTTTTTGAGCAGCGCGTCCACATCGTTGGCCAACTTAACCACGTCAACATCGGCCCGGCCGCAGCTGGGGCAGGCGACCAATACCGAGCCCTTCTTGCGCATGTTGAGTGACTTCAATATCTCGTAGCCGGCGGCGACCTCTTCGGTCGAATCTCCGCTCAATGAGACTCTGATGGTGTCGCCGATTCCGCTGTAAAGAAGCACCCCCAATCCCACCGATGTGCGTATTGAACCGGCCATCGGAGTGCCGGCTTCAGTGATGCCAAGATGCAACGGGTAAGGCATCATGCCAGCCAGACGCGTATACGCTTCCACGGTTGTGGGAACGTCGAAGGCCTTCATGGAGATCTTAATCTGGTCGAAGTCCTGTTCTTCCAAAAGGCTGATCTCCCATAGCGCCGTCGCCACCATGTGGTCGACCACACTGTAGTCGCCTTCCTTAGCGTCCTGGGCCTTGGGAAGGGCATTTACCAGGTCCATGTGCCGGGAAAAACCTCTGGTTCGGCCGATACCGCCTACCGGTGGCAGGCTGCCGAAGTTAACGCCGATTCGGATTGGAACGTTGCGTGCCTTGGCCGCTCGGACCACTTCACGCACCTGGTCTTCATTGCGCAGGTTCCCAGGATTCAAGCGGAGGCAGTCGATACCGCCTTCCAAGCAGGTTAGGGCAAGTTTGTAATGAAAATGGATATCGGCGATGAGCGGAATGTGGATCTGTTTCTTGATCTCGGCCATGGCCTCCGCCGCAACGGCGTCGGGCACTGCGCTCCGAATCAATTCACAGCCCGCCTCTTCCAACTCATGAATCTGTTTGACCGTGGCCTTCACGTCTCTGGTATCGGTCTTGGTCATGGATTGGACCGTAACGTCCGCTCCGCCGCCTATCTTAACGCC
>VFHG01000333.1 GCA_009392075.1 SAR202 cluster bacterium | reverse complement strand
TCACGAATTGCAAGGGTAAGACTTACCAAGGGACTCGGCAAGCACACCCCCAGCGTCACCATCACCTTGGACACCTATTCCCATGTTTTGCCCAATATGCAGGACGAGTTGGCCATTGCGGTGGAGAGCATACTGAAGCGGGACTAGTTAAACGTAACAGTCAAATATTTGATTCTATATTTTCGTACTAGATGAATCTACAATTGCCTCATCGAACATTTCATCACAGCCGACGATAGCCCTACGGCGTCAGACCTTAGGCAATGGAAGAGGTGGATGTGAAAAAAGTGAGATCTAGGGCGAGAGGCTAATAATAGGAATCAAGGCAAAAACGGGGAGCATGGCAAAATTAACGCCAAGAATGACTCACAATTCCCAACTCAAGTTGATTTGTTTAGGACGGTTTACTACAACTACCATGGCTCAATTTTGGCAGGTTTCAGCATAACGCTAAGTACAAAAAGTGCCATGGGCTATGGCCTATTAAGGTCATCGTTTCCCCAATAGCCTTTAATGGCCATTGATTTATGACGGCCGCCCTAGCTTTTTCTTAGTGGGCGGTTGGAGGGTCTGCGGGGAAGGGCACCACGCCTAGGCCGTCGATCAGGTGCCGTGGCATGAAATACTCCCGGCTTTCCGGCCCACCAAAACCTTCGATGAAAGACTGGACGATTCCATCCGATTCCAGCGCCGCTCGGACGATCTGCTTATTGAAGTTTGCGATGCTATCAGATGCGATGAATTCATCCACCGGCATCCACAGGCACTCTTGGATCTCGTCGGCCTGCATAACGATCTCTTTGCTCAGCGGGCGTAGTTTACCCACAAAATAGATGTCCGATTTGCCATACCTGTACCCGTGCCATTGGCGGAAGCAGGCGATGGATTCGAATACCGATTTGACTCCGGTTTCCTCGAGTACCTCACGCTCCACGGCTTGGCCCAGATGCTCGCCGGCCTGTAGCGCACCGCCCGGCAATTTCAAGGTGGGTGGACGGCCGCCAACCCCGTACTTTTCGCGAACGACCAGCAGCTCCCTCTCGGGGGTCAAAACCACGCCGCCGATACCGATGTAATGGGTGGCGAATGGTGGGATATGGGAGCCTTCCACAAGGTAGTGGGTAAGCAAGATATAGTCGACTCCGGTGTGATGAAAATCAAAACCCCGGTCGATGGCTTTGGGTATCAGCGCCGACTGGGCCTTGGGTATATCCAACCAGACAGTCAGAAACCCATCGGCGGACCACTGCTCCATGGAAACTGCGAGCCGGGCGTCAAATTCATCGGGGTCGGCTGGCAATAAAGAACGGTCAATGACTGCCCCATTGAACGGATTGGGTTTAAATTCCAAAATCTCTGCCATGTTCGCCTCACCACTATGATCGGTGGATTTTTGTCGAAATGGGAATTCGATTATCGTGCCTAACCAAAGGCCAATCGGAAGCATAGCATACCCCAACACTAGCGCTGTGGCACACCATGCAAACATTCCTTTTAAATGACATTGGGCCGTGGTGTTGTAGCCGGTTGGCGGTAATTATGTAAAGGTCAACGGATTCAACCCTGTGCTAGAATTTCGACATGTCTCTAGACCGATTCCATCCTCTGGTCCAAGAGTGGTTCAAGAGTAGGTTCTCCGAGCCTACCGAGGCCCAGATAGAAGGCTGGCCAGCGATCGCGCAAGGCCGCCACACATTGATCGCCGCTCCCACGGGTTCCGGCAAGACTTTAGCCGCGTTTATGACCTGCATCGACAGTCTGGTGCGGCAAGGCCTGTCCGGTGAGATACCTGACTCGACTCAGGTAGTCTACGTATCGCCCCTCAAGGCGCTTTCAAACGACATCCAGAAGAACCTGGCGACACCATTGGAGGAGATTGCCGAACTGGCCGAAGCCGCAGGCACACCGCTGCCTGAGATCAGGGCCGCCGTCCGAACCGGTGACACCAAGGCTTCAGAGCGGGCCAAGATGGCCAAACGCCCGCCACATATCCTGATAACTACCCCCGAGTCCTTGTACATCCTGTTGACCTCCCGCAGCGGCCGGCAAGGCCTGACCGGCGTCCACACCTTGATACTCGACGAGATCCACGCCGTCGCCGACGACAAGCGAGGCTCCCATCTGTCCCTGTCCGTCGAACGGCTCTGCGCCTTGGCCGAAAACCCCATCGTCCGCATCGGACTGTCAGCGACCCAACGTCCCATCGAGGAGGTTGGCAGGCTGTTGGTCGGCAGCGATTCGATCGATGCTGAGGGCAAACCCGACTGCCTCATCGTAGACACAGTCCGTTCCCGGACCATTGACCTCGCCGTGCAGTTGCCGGAGCGAGAATTGGGGCCCATCGCCAGCCATGAATTGTGGGGCGAGGCATTGGATTCGGTCACCGACCTAGTCCGTGCGCATGGCACCACTCTGGTCTTCGTCAACACCCGTCGGCTGGTGGAGCGGGTTTCTCACCAGCTATCGGAACGCCTGGGGGACGACGCGGTAGTTGCCCACCACGGCAGCCTGTCCCGCACTACCCGCCTAGGCGCCGAGCAGAAGCTGAAAGGCGGACAGGTCAAGGTCTGCGTTGCCACCGCATCCCTGGAACTCGGCATTGATATCGGGGTTGTCGACCTGGTCTGCCAGATCGGTTCTCCCCGATCCATCGGCGTGTTGCTGCAACGAGTGGGGCGTTCCGGGCACCAGGTTGGAGGAACGCCTAAAGGCCGGCTGTTCCCGCTGACCAGAGACGAACTGGCTGAATGTATCGCCCTGGCGAGGGCAATCAGGCGGGGCAACCTGGACACTCTGACCATTCCTCCGTGGCCGATGGATATCTTAGCCCAGCAGATCGTGGCCTCTTGCGCCCAAGAAGAATGGACCGAATCCGATTTGTTTGCCCTGTGCCGCAAGGCTTATCCATATCGAGAGCTGCCTCGGGAAAAGTTCGACCATGTGATCGAGATCCTGTCCGAGGGATTCACCTTGCGTCACGGGCGGCGCGGAGCCTTTCTGCATCGCGACGGCATCAACCTCAAGGTCAAGGGAAGGCGGGGTGCACCCATCGCAGCCATGACCAGCGGCGGCGCCATACCGGACAATGCCGATTACGATGTGATCCTAGAGCCCGAAGAAACCTTCGTCGGCACCGTCAACGAGGATTTCGCGATTGAGAGTTTGGCCGGCGACGTCTTCTTGCTGGGGAACACTTCTTGGAAGATTCGCCGGGTCGAAAGCGGCAAAGTCCGGGTTGAAGATGCTCAGGGCCAGCCGCCCACTGTCCCGTTCTGGCTGGGAGAAGCGCCAGGCCGCACCTGGGAATTGTCTCAAGAGATCTCCGATCTCCGAGAAGGCATCGACCAACGATTAGACGACCAAGCCAAGGCGCAGGCCTGGGTGATGGCGGAATCCGGGGTCGACCAAGAGTCCAGCAGGCAGTTGGTCGCCTATATCGAAGAGGGCAAGCGGGTCCTCAGCGTGGTTCCATCGAAGAACAAAGTGGTTGCCGAGCGGTTCTTTGATGAAAGCGGCGGCATGCAGTTGGTGATTCACGCACCATTCGGAGCCAAGATCAACCGGGCCTGGGGTATGGCGCTGCGGAAGAAGATCTGCCGTAGCTTCGACTTCGAACTGCAGGCCTCGGCCACAGATGACGGACTTAATTTCTCCCTTGGCCCTGGGCAGTCCATGCCCTTGGATGAGGTATTCATTTACTTGAACGAGCGAACCATCCAAGGAGTCCTCGAGCAGGCAATTCTGCAAGCCCCGTTATTTGGCACGCGCTGGCGTTGGAATTCGACCAGGGCACTGGCAATACTGCGCCACACCGGTGGGCGCAAAGTGCCAGCCCCTTTGGTCCGGATGCGCTCAGAAGACCTGTTGGCCGCGATATTCCCGGACCAGGTGATC
>VFHG01000332.1 GCA_009392075.1 SAR202 cluster bacterium | reverse complement strand
AAATCCGTTACCGTAGCGTAGCGTAGGTGACCATTCTTGGGGTGGTCATCGATACAAGACTGCCTTCCAAAACCATGTCTTTCTGCGGGTCGGAAGTACTTCGGATGTTACCGGCGGTCAACTCCACTTTCTCAAAGCCAATGATGGACTCGGGCAACTGCAGTGGCACCGTGCCCCAGCCGCCGACGTCCACGCCAAGCCGGTCAACCCACACTTTGTCCCGGCCGCGCATCAACCAAACGTGATAGTTAATGGATGGGATAAGCGGGTCCATGCCGGCAACCATGATTACCCCGCGGCTGCCGTCGCTGCTCACCAGCAAGATGACCTGGGAGCAGCTCCCGGCATAGGGCGAGCGTACCGCCAGAGAGATGTTGTCTGGCTGGGCCAACTCATAGCTGGCCTGTTGGAGCCTGAGCACCGTGTCCATGACCTGAGACTCGTTGGCCGCCGCCTGGCTGGTCTGTGCCGTCTTGGTGGCGACGTTGGAGTTGAGGCTTGCTTGGAGGGAGGCGTTCTCCTGCTTAAGCTCGTCTACTCTATTGGCCACGCGGACGTTCATCGTCACCGCGATCACAACCAATACCATGGCAACCGAAGCGGCGGTATGAACCAACATCCGGAACAATCAACTACCGATCAGCCGGTCGCCGATTGAAGGGACCAACTGGGGCTCCGGTGCGGGCGGTGCGGGAGGTTCCTCCGGCGAGACAGCCGTGCGCGGAGTCCCTGGAGCGGGTCATGGGGAACGACCGACGCGGCCAATTTTGCGGCCGTCGCCTGGAACCGGCCCACCACATCGCTGCATTGCAGGTCTAGGGTCTCGTAGTCGGCCGGGTCGGTGTTAATGATCGTCCGCCTCCGCGACCGGATCACTTCCATTATCTTATGGTGGGCCACGCTCATTATCCAATCCTTGGGCTGGCTACGCTCAGGGTTGAAGCTCCTGGCTTTCGGCCAGATGTTCAAGAAGATGTCCTAAGTGACTTCTTCGGCCAAGGCTGGTTGTTTCAGCATGAACGTGGCAAGGGAATACACGGCGTTTAGTACCGGGTGTACAAGGCCTCAAGTACGTCTTTGTCGACCTGGGAGACCCGATGAATCAACTGGTGGTCGTCTAATGACTCGTAGTCGACCACAGGTTTCTTCCGGCTTGGCTCCAATATTTAGACATGCTTTTCATGCCCCGTAATTATATATACGGCATATATCGCTGGCTGGATTTGGAACGGGTGGTTTGTTCGATGGAAGTTAGGTCGATGGAAGTTAGTTCAGCCTGTTGAGTGTGGTCCATAGACCATTGATCTGGTCTTGGACTTGTTTAGTGTCTCCGGGACCGCCCGTTCCTTGATTTTTGGCGATCTCAAGGTAGCTTTCCAGCACTCTGATGGCCAGCCGGTATTCCTGCTGTTCGGCATGGCACCACGCTTGTTCCTGGTACAGCGACGGAATACCGGGACTCATGATCGACTGGCGCTGAATCACGCCAACGGCTTTGGAGTAGGCCCCGGTCTGCATGTAGACGCTTTTCAGGTTGTTGAGCATCCTGAACAAGATGTTGTGCTTGCTGACAGGCGCCAGAAAATCGTCGGTCCATGCCAGGCGCCCGCCGGACATGCTATCAACCAGATCACTGCAATCCGTTACTGAAAGGGAAACACCGGCATGGAATGGGTCCAAGTATTCCCCTGTGTCGTCTATGCCGACGATGAAATGCCCCGGCAGGCCCACTCCGGAGCATTTGAGACCCAATCGGCGTCCCACCTCCATGAACAAGAGAGAAAGTGTGATGGGGATACCCGTGCGTGTTTCCAGCACCCGGTTCAAGAAGCTGTTATCGGGACTGTAGTATTCGCCGGTGTTTCCGTGGAAACCAACATCGCTGAATAGGTACCCGGCGATGGAGCCGGCGAGATCCGTTGTTACAACACCAGGGTCGATCCGAAAGGCGATCTGCGACGCGAAGGCGTCCAACTCCGCGAGAAGAGAGGGGACGTCGATCGCCGGGTATTCCTCGCCGGCCAAGTACAGGGCCGCCCGGTCTAGTTCGATATCCTCATCGGGTTTCCGGACCATCTCGGTGAAGAGCGCGCGGTAATCGGCTTTGCCGTCAGTGCTCATTTTGGGCTGCTACACGACCAGACCATCGAACAGGTCGTCCATGTCGGTGGCCTCGTCGATGGCCCAGATGGTCCCGAGAACATCCTCGCACTGCATGTCTGAGAGCACTCCGGAGGCGAAGCTGCGGAACTTGCCCTCCAATTCTTTGTCGTCCAGCGGATTGTTCTTGTGCCCCTTGGAGTAGGCGGTATGGGCGGTGTGGACGTTGCCCAAATGGTCGGTGACCGTGATCCGGCAGTTGTATTCAGAGGGGAATTTTGCGGAGAACTCCTGGTTTTCGGACAACGTCATCTTGGACATGGTATCGCGCTTGGTGGCGTCAGCGATGCGTTGGGGGGTGAAGCTGTTTGGCGTCACTTCGCCCTCCTGAAAGGCCACGGCCACCAAGAACGGGATGCTGTGATCGGCGGTCTCCCTGGTCTGCGGGTCCCATTTTTCAGGCTCGCTGGAGGCGCTGCTGGCGGCGGTGTGGTAAGTGTCGATGTGGATGGATTTGATGTCGGCTAACGACACTTCTTTACCCAACTCCAGCGCGAGGCCGATGGGTGCCTGGGTGTGGATCTGGGAAGGGTAGCTCTTCACAATCGTCTGGTTGATGCGGAAAGGGTCGTCATCGGCCCGGCTACCGCCAAACGGGAAGTCGGCGATCTCCACCGGTTTGCCCACGGCCTGCTCCCAGAGGCCTCGTCTACCGTCAAAGGGCTCGTTCGGGCCGCTCATGCCCTCTGCGGCCAACATGGCGGCGAATACGGCGGAACGGGTGGCGGCAGCAGTTGCGCAACCCTTCCACATGGACAGCTCCCCACTGCGGGTCACCGCCAAGGGCAGGGATGGCGTCACAGCCAGGGATATGGCTTGGCCCATCTGCTCTTGGTCGAGCCCAAGAACCCGGCCGGCCCCACAGGCAGCCCCGATGACGCTGAAGATGCCCTGGTCCCAGCCAAATTCGCTGGCCACCACCTGGTCGGACAGCCGGCAGAAGACCTCGTAGGCGAGAGCGATGGACGTGATGACCGTGCGGCCGTCGGAGATCATAGGGTCGGCCAGCGCTAGCACGGCGGGAATCATGTCACTGGGGTGTCCACCTCCGGGAGAGAAATAGGAGTCATTGCAATCTAGATACCGGCCCATCACACCGTTGGCGAAAGCGGCCATGTCTGGCGAGGAGTACTCGTTGGTGCCCAGCACGCGGGATGGGGTTGTGCTGGTGATGGAGGAGGCCATGCTCCGGGCGATCTTGGCCGGTTCGGACACGAATCCGCCCATGGCGCAACCCATGGTGTCCACCAGGGTTCGCTTGACCTGGTGCACCGTCTTGGGCCCCAGTTCTTCAAAGGTGATTCGGCAGGCGTAGGACGCCAGCATCTCGGTGGTGCGGTCCATGTGGTTTCCTCTCTAAACCGACATTCCTGTTTTAACAGGATTGACGGAGGCGGCTATCCGCCTTGCTTTTATAGTACGGCCTCCGCCATGCGCTCGAGCTGTTCTCCCATCTCTTTCTCGGTTTCGACGTGCTCGGGGCGGACCACCACCCGATCGGCGCCGGCGTTCAAGAGCGAATGGACGATGTCCCGCTCCGGAAGTTGGCCGTAGACGGAGATAGTGATGGACTTGGGATCACGGCCCGCTTCGGCGGCCATGGCGTCCAACTTCTTGCGGCTCTCTTCCACTTCAGCGGGGGTCACCCGGTTGGGCAGCCAGCCGTCGGCGTGGGTGACGATCCGGCGCAGCACGTTCTTGGCCATGCCGCCCAGGATGATTGGTGGGTAGGGGT
>VFHG01000331.1 GCA_009392075.1 SAR202 cluster bacterium | reverse complement strand
TGTCCTCTCTGAGCGACAGCGAATAGTCGGGAACCGGCGCTTTGCTGCTGGTGGCGTACTTAGAATCATGGCCCGCGATGGCCTGGAGCATGTAGGCGCTGTCTTCCACCGTCCAAGTCATGGGGCCCACGTGGTCCTGAGACCAACTCAGGGTGACCACCCCAGAGCGGCTGACCCGGCCGTAGGTGGGTTTCAGGCCCACGATGCCGCAGAGAGAAGCGGGGCCGCGGATGGAGCCGCCGGTGCAGGAACCCAATGCACCCATGGCCTGTCCTGACGATACGGCCGAGGCCGACCCACTACTGGAACCGCCGGTGATGTGGTCTAGATTCCAGGGGTTGCGGGCTGGCTCGAAGGGCGTGGTCCAGTCGGGGCCGCCCAGGGCGAATTCGTGCATGGCCAGCTTGCCCAGCAAGATAGACCCGGCTTCTTTCAGCCGAGCAGTCGGGGTGGAGTCCTCGGTGGGGACCCGGTCGAAATCAACTCTGGAGCCTGCGGTGGTGCGTATTCCTGCAGTGTCGTAGAGATCCTTCAGGGCTATGGGTATCCCGTGGAGCGGACCTTTGTACCGGCCGCCGCGAATCTCCGCTTCGGCAGCCCGGGCTTCACCCATTGCCTCATCCGACAGCAGGGTGATGAACGAGTGCAGAGTGTCGTCGGTCTCAGCGATCCGGTCAAAGAACGCCTGGGTCAGTTCCACAGGGGAGAGTTCGCCGTCTTTCAACAGCTTGCCCGCTTCATGAATCGTTAAATAGTGTAACGCCTTGCCAGTTTGAGCCATTCCTAAGCCCCCACTAATACAGAGTCCCTTCCCGTCGCATAGGAAGGTCAGGATGGGGGTAATTCTCGGCCCCCGATAAAATGCCTTAGATTCAGTTAGTCCGGGTGAAACTCCACCACCATTTCCTCGGAACCTAAATTGATCGAGTGCAACATCGCCGTGTACCCCAGATACAGCTCATAGATGGGCTTGAGGTGGTCTAGTTCTGCCTGGTTCATGCCCAGACCTGCCCGGTCGGCCATGAACTTGAATTCTTCCATCGAAATTTGTTGTTCAGCCATAGCTGCCACTCCTAGATTCCGGGTAGAGTTCCTGAAAATATCTTTTGATCCCAATCTATCGGGACGACTAAGGTGGCCATGCGAATCGAATATGGACAGGGCCGCCTTGTTATTGCCCGCTTGGAAAATTAGCCGCAGGTGATCTTAGGCGTACTTCCCGGAGTCTTGGGGCACTGTGCCTTCTCTGCCGGAATCGGCCATCTCCAAGCGGGTAGTCCTGGGCCAGGTACGCTTCAAGTCGTCTTGGACGCTGAAATGGAGGACTCCCAAGCCTTGAACTTCTAGTTCCACCTTGTCAGCGTTCTGGAATGCGCTGAGGCCCCGGTGGTTGGTACCGGTGGCGATGACGTCGCCGGGCTCCAGTTCGTGGATAGAGCTGACCCATTCTATGATTCTTGGAATCTTATGGGCCATGTCGTCGGAGTTGAACGATTGTTTCAGGTCTTCATTGACCCAGAGATTTATGGACAATTTCTGGGGGTCGTCTATCTCGTCGGCGGTGACCAGATAAGGACCCATGGGTGCGAAGGTATCCCTGGACTTCATCTGGTAGAAGGTGTTCCCGCCGGCCTGCAGGCCCCGGGCCGAACCATCAATGAAGTTCATGTACCCAAAGATGTAATCGAAGGCGTCTTCCTGCTTCACGTTGCTGGCGTGCTTGCCGATCACCAACGCGAACTCGGCTTCGCCCTCGAATATGCTGGCGGGGATGTCGGGTAGGACCATGGTATCGCCATCGCCGATCACGGAGTTGGGCGACTTTTGGAAGGCGTTGATGGGGGCGGGCTCGTCCCGCGTGCCGTCCTCCATGTAGTTGACCGCCATGCAGATGATATTGGGAGGCTTGGGCAGGGGCGACCGCAACCTGACCTGGTTGAGGGGAGCGCCCTGGCCGCTGTCCGCCGCCTGCTGCAACGCTGCGCGGTGCTGGGAGAAATGCTCAATCACCTTGCCAATCAAGTCTTGGGGGGAGGTATGGTCGATTCCGCTCACCACTCCTGAAACATCGACCACGGTGTCATCTTTGACCACGCCTAGTTTGAAATCATCGAAGAATACGAGTTTCATAGCTCTCCTCATTATTGTTATTATCGTTCCGCCGGGCCATCGACCGGGCAATCTGTGTTGCGGGCATGTTACTGGCCCACCGACCCGGTGGCAAGAGTGGCGTTTTTCTGCGCGTCTTTGCCTTCTGTCCGGCACACCGGTTCCTGGCGTATAGTAAGGGCAATCAGAAGTCCGGCTTCGGAAGGAGATCAGGGACCCCATGACCAGCTACATCACCCATCTGGAATGCACCGTCTGCGGCAAGAGTTACCCCCACGAACAGTTGATTGGCATTAGCCCATGCTGCGAGAAAGTACTCTTCGCCCGCTACAACCTGGACAAGCTGGGACGTGAGGTCGATCGCGACAGCCTGGTCAGCCGGCCCGATACCATGTGGCGGTATGCCGAACTTCTTCCGGTGAACGATCCTGCTGACATCGTGAGCCTAGGCGAGGGCGGCACGCCGTTGATCAAGTCGGTCAATCTGGCCAACAACCTGGGGATGCGCAACCTCTACATAAAGGAAGAAGGCCTGAATCCCACTGGCACTTTCAAGGCCAGGGGCATCTCCGCGGCGGTCTCCAAGGCTGTCGAATTAAAGGTGAACGGTTTCAC
>VFHG01000330.1 GCA_009392075.1 SAR202 cluster bacterium | reverse complement strand
GTTTGGCGCGGCGGCAGTACACCTGGTTCAAGCCGTCCGACCCCCGGATCACGTGGCTAGACGCCTCTGATCCAGGCACGCCCCAACGGGCCGCAGATTTGGTATCCGCACACCTGTCTGAGACCGGCCCTGTGGTACAATGAGCCTCCCGCCCCACTAGGAGCCCAGACATGAAATTCACCAAGATGCACGGCGCTGGCAACGACTATGTATACGTTGACGCCCGTTCAGAAGACCGCGACTGGCCCGAGTTGGCCCGCCGCATGAGCGACCGCCATTTTGGTGTGGGCGGCGACGGACTGATACTGATCAAGAATTCGGATGTGGCCGACCTTAGGATGAGCATGTTCAACGCTGACGGCTCCGAGGCAGAGATGTGCGGCAACGGCATCCGCTGCTTCGTCAAATACGCGGTCGACCACGGCATCGTCCCGAATTCGGGAGCATCGGTAAGTGTTGAAACCCTGGCCGGCATCCGGCAGGTAGCCCCGATCAGCGAAGACGGCTCAGTAACCGGCGCCAGAGTGTCCATGGGATTGCCGATTTTGACCCCCGCGGACGTTCCGGTGAAGCTCGAATCGGCCGGCGAATACGGCGCAGGCCCGGTCCTAAAATATCCCTTCCAGACGGACGGGTACGACCTACCGCTTAGCTTCGTCTCAATGGGCAATCCCCATGCCGTCACGTTCATCGTCACCCCCGTGGCCGAGTTCCCGTTGCACACCGTTGGGCCCAAGATTGAGCACCACTCAATCTTCCCCAACCGGGTCAACTTTGAGATCGTGAACGTTGACAGCCCCAACCACTTAACCGCCCGTGTCTGGGAACGGGGTTCAGGCGAAACTCTGGCCTGCGGCACCGGGGCCTGCGGGATAGTCGTGGCATCCATACTCAATGGGCACAGCGAAAACACAGTTGACATAACCCTGCCCGGTGGCACACTCAAGGTGGACTGGGACGGCCAGGGCGAGGTCTTCTTGGAAGGCCCAGCGCAGGAAGTATTCAGCGGGGAATGGGCGTAGATTAAAAACGTGGAGAACTGAAGTCGACATGGTGAAATTTTCGGACCGATTGGGGAAGCTATCCCCGTATCCATTTGTTGAAATCTCACGAATAATCGCCGAGAAGCGCGCCGCTGGGGCCGATGTAGTGACTTTTGGCATTGGAGACCCGGACATACCGACGCCACAGCCGATAATCGACCGGTTGTTGACCGCGTCTCAACACGCGCCCAACCACCGTTATCCGGAAACCGACGGCCTGCCCGAGATGCGGCGGGCCTTCGCCGAGTGGTACCAAACACGGTTCAATGTGAAACTGGACCCCGACACTGAAGTTCTACCACTGATCGGCGCAAAAGAGGGCATCGGGCACGCTGCTCTCAGCTTCCTGGATCCGGGCGACATCGCCCTGATCCCTGATCCTGCTTACCCGGTCTACGGCGTGGGAACGATGTTCGCCGGAGCCGAGAGTCACATTATGCCGCTGTACGAGAAGAACGGTTGGCTGCCCGAGCTGGACGCCATCCCATCCGACGTAGCCCGGAACGCCAAGCTGATGTGGCTTAATTACCCAAATAACCCCACCAGCGCCACTGCCAGCGAAGAAGACTTCGTCTCGGCGATAGCATTCTGCCGGGAGAACGACATCGCACTGCTCCATGACGCCGCCTATAGCGAGGTCGGCTACGAGGGATATAAGCCCCTCAGCTACCTGGAAGTAGCCGGCTCCAAGGAAATTGGGGTGGAGTTCCACTCTTTGTCCAAGACCTACAACATGACCGGCTGGCGCATCGGCATGGCCGTGGGCAACGCCGAGATGATCAAAGCCCTGTTCCAGATCAAAGCGAACCTAGACTCAGGAGTGCCCCAGGCTGTTCAAGAGATGGCCATGGAAGCCCTCACCGGCCCCCAGGACTGTGTGGCCGACAATGTGGACGCCTACACCCGCCGCCGTGATAGGGTGGTGAAAGCCGTCAAAGCCATGGGCATGAGCGTTGCCGTCCCTCGAGCTAGCCTGTACATATGGGCCAAAATCCCCGAGGGCTACACGTCGGCCGAGATGGCCCAGTTGCTGTTGGAAGAGCTGGACGTGGTCGTAACACCCGGGTCCAGCTACGGGAAATACGGAGAAGGCTATATCCGCCTGTCTCTAACTACCCCCGACGAACAGGTTGAAAAGGGTTGTCAGCGGATGGAGACCTGGAAGATTCCCCCGCCCAAGGGCAAATAGACCTAGCGAGTAACGACCATAAGTAAACGCTCCAAAGGTAAACGTTCTTCCATACCGGTCGAGCCCGAACCGGAAAAGGCGGTACTCGTCGCGGTCGAGATGAACCGCCGCGACCACCTGTGGTCTCTGGAAGACACCCTCTCCGAACTTGAGTACCTGGCCAACACCGCCGGCGCACAAGTGGTTGGCAACGTCACCCAGCGCGCGAATCGCCTGGGTTCCACCTATGTTGGCTCCGGCAAGGTCGAAGAGATCCGCGAGATGATGGAAGACTTGGAAGCGGACGTGGTCATCTTCGACGACGAACTCACCCCCGCCCAGCAGCGCAACCTAGAGAACGCCCTTGCTTGCAAGGTTATCGACCGGACCGCGCTGATTCTTGACGTGTTTGGCCAGCATGCCTCGACCCATGAAGGCAAACTACAGGTGGAACTGGCCCAGCATGAGTACCTATTGCCCCGCCTGGCGGGCCAGTGGTCTCACCTCGAGCGTTTGGGCGGCGGCATCGGCACCAGAGGCCCCGGTGAGACCCAGATCGAGACTGACAGAAGGCTGGTCAGAAACCGCCTGCAGAAGATCAAGTCCGAGTTGGAAGCGGTCCGCCAGCGGCGCAGCGTCCACATGGAACGCCGCAAGAAATCCAGTATCCCCATGGCGACCTTGGTGGGCTACACCAACGCCGGCAAAAGCACTCTTTTCAATGCGCTGAGCGATGCCAAGGTGACCGCCGCCGATCAACTGTTCTCTACCCTAGACCCGGTCACCAGGCGCATACGGCTGCCTTCCGGCGCGCAGCTACTTTTGAGCGACACAGTGGGGTTCATCCAGAAACTTTCGCCCAAGGTAGTTGCCGCTTTCCGCGCAACATTAGAGGAATTGCAGCAATCTGACATCCTGCTCCACGTCATAGACGTCGCCCACCCCAAGGCCCCGGAGCAGACCAGGGTTGTGGAAGAAACCCTTAGGGATCTGGGGCTGATGGACAGGCCCAGGATATTGGTCATGAACAAGATGGACCTTATCGCCGAAAGGTCTCTAGACAATTCCAACGGCGATTCACCCAGCCTGCCTGCCCACGAAGCGCAGTCGGGTATCTTAGTGTCGGCCGCCAAAGGATGGAACCTCGACGACCTGCTCAGGGAGATCGAGGAGACCCTCATTGACATGGACGGCCCATTGACTGTCGTTGATGCTGCGGGCAGCAGCCGAGGTCTGTAGCGGGCACCGACCTCCGGTGAGATTACATATCCCGCTTAGCCTATTTTCCGCTCCTATCCCCCACGATCGCTCTCAGGGCATCGAAGGACTCCTGCACCGCCGGCATGCTGTTGTCTGGAAACACGACCTAAGATGAAATACAGAGTCCGCTGTTGCGGAAATAAACCCCATTGCCAAAATTCTGGCGATCAGGTTTCCGTCCGGCCAACACAGAAATTTAACCTGAAAAAGGGAGCGGGAAAATCCTTGAGGTGATGTCCCGGACGGAAAATAAGATAAAACGGCGCTATGGGGCTCTCAGGACGACTTTGCTAAAAAAACAGAGATGCAGGCGTGGGAACAGAGGTGGAAGCCTGAACAGTCAAAAAAAGAATACATATTGGTTCGCACAAGATACGTTATGTAAGGTTTGACAAATAGGCACGGTTATTTGACATAAGTTGACTGGAGCTAGG
>VFHG01000329.1 GCA_009392075.1 SAR202 cluster bacterium | reverse complement strand
GTCGAAGAAGTGGGGGCCGGCGCCGCCATGGTAGACGACTTTGCCGTCTTTGCCCATCAGGTACAGGCGTTCCGGGGCTGCCCCGTAGGCTTCATCGATGGCGTTATCCATCTCTTCCACTAGGGTGGGAATGGAGATGTGCAGGCCGATGGTGCAGGACTGCGCCGCTTCTTCCCGCTCGTCAAAGCTCTGGTGCTGACGGTACAGAACATCATCGGCGATGTTGGAATCCACTTGCCAGCCGTCTATGGGGTGAGCCTCCTGGACGTAGACCACAAAGAACTCTACGCGGTCGTGGTACTGGTTGTATAGCCGTTCCATGCGCTCAACCTGAGCACGGAAAGGGGGTCAAGTATAGCTGCCAAAGATCAGGGCGACGGGTTTCTGTCCCTTGAAACTGGATAGCCGGACCCGGTTCTCGGAGCCCATAAGTTTCAGGTTGAAGTTAGGGGGAACGTCACCCGCGTGCGGGCCCATCTCGTCCCTTTGCACCACCGTTTCCATCGCCTGCCGCGCAACGTCGGTAAGGCCGTCGCCGACCGCCTCTAACATTTCTCTCGCCGGCATCTGACCGCCGGAAGATGCCTTGCGTTTGGCCCGGTAATCGTCGATGAATTCCCTGAATTGGTTACGGTCGTCTTCCGACAGGTTCTCCATGATCTGGTCCCGGTCTGCTTTCAGCATTCTTGCCTTCCTGTAACTGCACTGTGACCTTCAGTTTGGTTAGGGGCTATTGTATTCGCCACGCCTGGTGTTAACGATCCCAGATAGAGCTTTTGGCCCACCTAAAAAGACCCTGACCGAGATTTTTCTCGATCAGGGTCTTTGATGCGCTAGTTTAAGGGCGGGTTTACTTTACGTGTTGGTTGAAGAAACCCAGTGTGCGCTCGAAGGCATCCTTGGCGGCTGCCTCGTTGTAGCTGCCCCGGTCGTCACAGTTGAAGCCATGGCCGGCGCCGGGGTAGGACTTGAAATCGTGAACCACGCCTGCGGCTGTCAAAGCCTGGTCGATGGTCGCCACATCAGCCGGGGATGGGTTCTCGTCGGTGTCTCCGAAGTTACCCATGACCGGAATCTTGATGTTGCTGGTCAGATCGATGGGAGCAGGGCCATCGCCGAACGGCGCCAATATGCGGCCGCCGTAGTAGACCGAAGCGGCGCTGAGGCCTGGGCAACTGGTGGCCGCCAGGTAGGTGATCCGGCCGCCGACGCAGTAGCCGACGATCCCGATCTTCTGGCCGTGGGTGCGCTGGTAATGGTTCTGCAGGTAGTCGATGGCGACGTTTACGTCTTCAACTAGCTCGTCATCCTGAAGGGCGCCCATGTACTGTTGGACCGCGGGCATCTCGTCGTATCCGAGTTTGGGATTGGGGTGCTGGCGGTGGTACAAGGCCGGGGCGATTGCAACGAAACCGTTGGCGGCGTATTGGTCACAAACCTTTTCAATGTGCCCCGTTACGCCAAAAGCTTCCATGATTACGATGATAGCTGGGAAGTTGCTGCCTTCCGCCGGCGACGGGAAGCTGACGTAGGTCGCCATGTCCTGTCCCTGAGCGCCGTGTAGGTCGTCCATTTCCCGTTCGCCGGGAAATCGTAGATTCTCCCAAAATGATGGCATCGAGTCCCTCCTAAGAATTCTGAACATTCCCACGTTTGATTCGTAGGCGCGATGTAGTGTGGCGATTCAACGGCCACAACTCGTGAAACGCCCTCGACCGTGGAACCAACGAGTTCCGTCAAGATTCTAGCAGAGGGTATAGTAGCGCACAAGCGTGAATTTTCTATGTGTGTTGATGGCAACGACTTATTCAACCGCTGCCTGCGGATCGTTGATGCATAATACAGCGTCGATCAAAGGGCAAAAGATAGGCCTGGTACGGAGGGGATATGTTTGGATGGCGTGCACGAATCGGAGTGATAGTTTCGCCGCCCAACACGGTCGTTGAGGGCGAGTTGGCTCAGATGGCGCCCGAGGGCGTGTCGATACACGCCGCACGCCTCGGCCGCCCCGAAGGATTGGCCGGTCAATTAGGCGCCGACGTTATACGGCAGACCAACGACGATCTACCCCGGGCGGCTAAGTCCCTGAACGAACTGAGGTTGAATGTGGTCGTCTTTGCCCACACAGCCGGATCAATGGTGGGGGGACCTGACTACGATGCCGAATTGATCACTATGTTGGAGTCGACCGTGGGCTGCCCGGCGATCACCACTGCCGGCGCCGCAGTTGCGGCTTTGACTCAAGCGGGAACCAAGAAGTTAGCCCTTTTGACACCTTATCCAGAACAGATGACATTGATGGAGAAGGAATATTTTGAGATGACCGTCCCTGGCTTGAAGGTAGTTTCCCACCGGTCGTTGGGAGTGTCTTCAGGATTGGCCATCGGCGACATCGAGCCAATGGAGGCCTATCGGGAATCCCGGAACATCGAAACCGGTCAAGCGGACGCCCTGTTTCTCAGCGGGACCAACTGGAGGACAGTAGACGTGGCACGATTGATCGAATCGGACTTGGGCATGCCTGTTTTCTCGGCTAATCTGGTGTCGATGTGGGCGGCTTTAGGCAGGCTTGGAATATCTGGTAAAACAGGCTATGGAAACCTCCTGGACCAGACCTAACCTGGCTAGCGCGTAGAGCTTCTTGAGTGCATCACCGAATCTTTGAATTCCGTCTGGTCGATAGACAAAGCCTATCACTCGATGTAATTTAGAGTGGTAGGCCGTCAAGCGGTATTTCAGGTTGCTGGATAGGATTACGTCCTGGCAAAGGTAACGTTATGGAATTTTCCCAGTTAGAGGCGTTCCTGGAGGCTGCCAACCGGGGGAGCTTTCGCCGCGCGGCCGATGCCCTTTACCTGTCGCAGCCGTCGGTGAGCGCACGGGTGCAGACGTTGGAGAATGAGGTTGGAGTTGCGCTATTCCACCGCACCGCCAGGGGTGTTCGCCTGACGGATATGGGTCGTACTTTTCTGCCCTTCGCACAGCGCTCCATGGAGACGCTGCGCCGGGGCCGGGAAGTCTTGGAAAGCGTACGTCAGACTTCTGCGGGAATCTTAAATATGGCTACGGCCAGAGTGATCGGCACTTATGTTCTTCCCGAGACCCTGCAGAAATTCCAACAGCTTTACCCTGACGCCAACCTGCACATCAAAGTCGGCGGCTCGTCGGACGTGCTCCAGATGGTGGTGGACGAAGAGGTCCAGTTGGGGCTAGCCCGGTTCATGCAGCACCCTGACGTTGACGCCCTCCATCTGTATGACGAGGAAGCAGTGCTGGTCGTCCATCCCGGCCATTCCTTCACGAAAACCCGTGTAGCAGCGATGTCGCAAGTGGCCCAGGAACCGCTGATCGTCTATGACCCCGGGGACCCGGGCTCGTCCTATTTCCAGTTCATAAATCGGGTCTGCCGGGACGCAGGTGTCACGGCCAAGGTCGAGATGAACCTGGACAGCGTGGAGGCCGCCAAGAACATGGTCCGGTTGGGACTGGGCGTCTCATTCCTGCCGCTCAGTGCGGTGCGCCGGGAAGTGGAATTTGGATCGCTGACATTGATCGACCTGGCCGAAGTGCCGCCGGTCCTGCTGCCAACTTACCTGCTATTGCGCCGTGGGCAGGAAATCGGGCCGACAGCCAGATCGTTCTTAAAGCTGCTTCAAGAGACATATAACGTCGAGATACCGGTACTGCTTGAAAACAGGTAGGTAATAAAAAAGGCCCCGGCATGTCTGCCCGGGCCTTTTTTATTTGGTCGAACCAGAGATGTAGAATCAGAGAACGTGGTACAGAATAAGGTGGTCTCGTAACACGTCAGCCGCAAAGTCGTTTTCAACATCGCGCCAGACCGAGTGGATGTGGTTTGCTCCGTCCTGGCGGTTGTCAAATTCAACCACGAAGTCGCCGCCGTGGATGCGGTAATAGTGGGCCTCGTCCTTGGAGACCGGCCCGGCCCAGGCCAGATACAGATGGTCTAGGCCATCTTCTTTCAGTGCGGCCAGCTTCTGTTCGGCAAGTTCAGTCGGCACTTGATTAACGTATTCCGCAATCAGGGCCAGAAACAGTTCCTGCTGCGCCCCGTTCATCTTGGATGCCGGCAGGCCCTCGTAGGCCGGCAACGAGGCCTTGGAAGCATTGAAGGTGACGATGTCGGCGGGGGCGGCGTCATAGATGACCGACTCTGCGATCTGTTTCTCGTCCAAAGAAGCCATCAGGTCAAAGGCCAAGTCTTCCCGGTCTCCCAAGATCCGCAGCCCGTTCTTCGGTCCCTTCCGCACCTCGGCGGGGTTGGCGCCAAAGAAAAAGGGTGTCATGCCGATTACCTGGTCGCCCCAGATGCTGAAATGGATGGAGACATGATGGCCTTCGACCCGATAGGCCCAGGGGTCCTTACCACCGGGTTCGCCGAAGACGGTGAAATAATAGAGTTCGGTGTCACGAACGAAGGTCGTGATGCCCTGTTCCTTTTCCAAGGGACCCAGGACATTTTCGTGTTCCATTATCAGCTTAGCTTGTTCGTAAGACTCATCGGTAAGGCCACTGGCCAATACCGCCATCGCTAATTCGCGTTGGGCTGGTTCCATGTCTCGGAGGGGCAGGCCGTGGCGGTTCATGGGCGGGTAATACCAAAACACCCGCTCGCCATCCATGTATTCGTAGGTGGCCTTGGCTTTTTGCTGGCCGTTCAGGCTGCCGAGGAAAGCTTTGGCTGCGGCTACCATGCCGGCGACCGTCTCCGGGGCCAGGGTTTGTCCTGTGGGCATCCGGGCACTCCTTCCGGTCCGGTCCAATCTTGGCAGTATCGGGCAAGATCCGCGGAACGGCTCATGTTTTCTGGGAGTGTAGAGAGGGTCAGATTAGCTGTCAACCCAAGCTAGGTGGACACGGGTTAGGCATCAAGCACTAGGTCTGGGCGAGCACCTTCATCAAGGCGGCGTCCAACTCGTCCACCGTAGCGAAGCCCTCGAAACGGTCGTCTATCCG
>VFHG01000328.1 GCA_009392075.1 SAR202 cluster bacterium | reverse complement strand
GGCCTGTCCCAGGGGGATGTCCAGGTACTCACACACGGACTGGGCTAATTCAGGATGCCCATTTCCGGTGAATACCTTTAGCTCGTCGAGGATTGGGTTCATTAACGGCCCTCATAAAATGGTTTTCGGGATTCCCGGATCGCCTGGGTCCCCTCCCCGTGGTCATACGAGGTCAGAGTGATTGTCTCCGCCGCCGCCGCCATCTTCAAGGCCGTTTCCAGGTCAAACTCCAGACCTTTGTAGAGCATCAGCTTTGAAAGCCGGATGGCTATGGGCGGACCGGCGGCAATCTTCCGAGCCATCTCCATTGTAGTCGACTCTAATTCTTCCTCGTCAACCAAACGATTTAAGAAGCCCAGGCGGTAGCCTTCATCGGCCTCCATGAAATCGCCGGTGAAGAGCAGTTCCGCCGCCTTGCCCATGCTGCCCAATGCCCTCGGAAGAAGCCAAGTGCCCCCAAATCCGGGGAACAGGCCTATGCGGATATAGGCCACCATGAACCGGGCCTTCGGGGAAGCGATCCTGATGTCGCAGGCACAAGCAATGTCGAACCCGGCCCCTACGGCCGTGCCGTTGATCATGGCGATGACCGGTTTCTCCATACGTTGTAGCCCCAGGATCATTCTTTGGGCCAATCCGAAGCTACGGCGGACGTCGTCCGTGTTTTCCGAGACCCACATGCCGGGGTCGCTGCCGCCTTTGAGGGCGTTTAAGTCGCCGCCGGCGCAGAATGCTTGTCCGGCACCGGTGAGGATCAAGACCCGGATATCGTCGTCCGCCGCTACGTCGTCGATAGCTTGGCCCATCTCGTCGGTCGCGTCGTCGTTGAGGGCGTTCCTGCGTTCTGGCCGGTTGATTGTCAACCTAGCTATGTGTTTGGCAGGGTCTTTTTCTAGAATTATGTGCTTGTAATCGGGCATGGCTTTGCTGGGGTTGGACTGGGGTAAGCGAAATTATAGCATAGGGTTTGAGACTGGAAAAGCCGGAATCAGCCAATTTCGACCAATCTCGAAAACGTGTCAAAAATCGGCGCATACGCTATGATTGATTCCCACCTGGCTAGCAACTGGAGCTAACCGGTTAGCTACCGTTTAGATACCGGGCGCCGCCTACCCATGCCCGGTTCAAGATAGGAGGATAGACCGTGGAGGTCTTACTCAGTTCGCCTAGAGGATTTTGCGCTGGAGTAGTGCGGGCCATCGACGTGGTCGATATCTGCCTGAGGAAGTATGGCCCTCCGGTCTACGTGAAACACCAGATCGTCCACAACCCCTACGTGGTCAACGACCTGGAGCGCAGGGGCGCTATAACGGTGGAAGATGTTGATGAGATTCCCGAGGACTCCCTGGTGATATTTTCAGCCCACGGCTCCCCGCCCGAGGATTTTGTGAAGGCCAAGGCCCGAAATCTAAAGGTGATAGACGCTGTCTGCCCATTGGTCACCAAGGTTCACAATGAAGCCAAGAAGTACCGCCGTGAAGGTAAAAAAGTGGTATTGGTGGGGCATAAAGGCCATCAGGAAGTCAGAGGCACGATGGGCCAGGTGGAAATGACCCTGATTGACGACGCCTCTTACGATGAACTATCCGCCTGGGACGCGAATCAAGAAGTGGCGGTGCTGACCCAGACGACCTTATCGGTAGGCGACACTGCCCAAGCCATCGATGCCATCAGAGAGAAGTTTCCTGATGCCGTGGTCCGCAATGACATCTGTTATGCCACCACCAACAGGCAGGACGCCGTCACCAAGATGGCCAGCAGCGTTGACCTTGTTCTGGTGATTGGTGCGGAGAACAGCTCGAACTGTAACCGTCTTCGGGAAGTGGCTGAATCTCTTGGCGTGGAATCTTATCTGATCAACGGGCCGGAAGAGATAGACCCTTCATGGCTGGAGGGCAAAGACAAGGTTGGCATCACCTCCGGCGCCTCGACCCCTGAGGTGCTGGTTGAGAGCGTTATTGAAAAACTGGCGCCGGAAAAGGTGACGATGGTGTCTGGCGTAGATGAAGACATTACGTTCAAGCTGCCAAAGCAGCTTCGCTAGTGATGTTTCAGTCTGGGCCGGCCGGCCCAGGGCAACCTGCCCCTTAAGCTGATGGGCGAGGACCAATACCAAGAATCCCGCGAGGAACAAAACGGGCCCGAGGACGGTGCGCCGTCCGCGGCGCCGTCGATTTTGCGGCGGGTATTGTCCTTGCCGGCCATCATTTCAGTGGCGTTGGCAGCCCTCTTCCTTGTTTTCGTCATCACCCGGTTCGATGTTGACCTTGGTTCAACTTGGGACCGGGTCAAGGGCGCAAACCTTTGGTATCTTGTCTTGGCATTTGTGGTTCACTACTCCACGTTCATCTTCCGGGGTATACGCTGGCGGTTATTGTTGCAGAACGTTGCCGCTTCGGGAGCCTCGGTTCCGGGCGTGCTTTACTGCAGCCAATTGGTGCTCTTGGGCTGGTTCGCAAATTCAGTCAGCTGGCTCCGGTTGGGGGATGCCTATAGGGCTTATCTTTACCGGGACGAGCAGAACGGTTCTTTCTCCCGGACCATCGGCACCATCCTGGCGGAGCGGTCTTTGGATACGGTTTTGGTGGCGCTGTTGATGATTGCCGCCGTGCCGTTTCTGTTGGACGGCGGGGACAGCATCACCTGGATAGCTCTGGGCTTAGTCGTGTCTCTGGTCGTGGGCTTGGCAGTTATCCTGGTGGCCATGACCTGGGCCAGAGGCCTTCTGTTGCGGCGTATGCCTCCCTGGTTGGCGCTCCGCTACGAGCGCTTCCATCAGGGCACCATGGGCAGCTTCCAGCGAATCCCCATGGTCACGGTATGGGGGCTGATGGGCTGGGCGGCCGAGATCGCAAGGATGTTACTGGTTGTTGAGGCGTTAGGGTTCGATATCGGCTTGGCCTTGGTCGTATTCTTAACACTAGCGAACTCGTTGCTGACCTTGGTGCCGACTCCAGGCGGAGTCGGAGCTGTGGAGTCGGGTGTTGGCGGGTTGGCAGTGCGGCTTTCCAGCCTGAGCGTCACCTCAGCCGCCGCACTTGTCTTGGTAGACCGGGCCATAACCTACGTCAGCGTAATAATCCTTGGGGCGGCGCTGTTCGTTCTCCGTCAGACACTGTGGCGGCCTGAGACTACGGGCGCCGGCGCCGGGAACGAGTAGTGTTATACACGGCCAGTTTTTACCACCCGGAGCACTGGCAGGGCACGGCCTACAGGATCTCAAAGGCCCACCCCCGGGGTCAGACGACGCGATGGGAGACCCAGCCTTTTTTGTACCCGTCTCGCCAATTGCTGACCGCATACCGGGACGGAGATCTGGACTTCGCCGGCCTCACCGACCGGTACCGGGAAGAGCTTCAGACCAACTACAATTGGGAAGCGGATTTCCAGGAGTGGCTTGGTTCGCTAAAGCCGGAAGAAGATTTCACTCTTCTCTGCTTTGAGCCGGAGGGAGATCCCTGTCACCGGAGGGTGGCTGCGGCGTGGCTGCTGGAGAAGATGCCGGAATTGGGGCCGGGGCAGATTAGATAGCTTTCTAGTTACCGCTCCGGACGCGCCGGCCGGGACATCAACTCGGCCATTGCTCTATGGGGAGATAGTCCGTCGAACAGCACCCGCGAGGCCATCTCGGCAATGGGCATCTCCACGTCTAATTCCTTGGCCAAGACCAGCGCAGCCTGGGTGGCATTCACGCCTTCGACCACGTTGTCCATGGACGCCCGAATATCGGCCCAAGACTGTCCCTTCGCTAGTTGTTCGCCCACGTAGCGGTTGCGGCTGAGGCGGCTGGAACAGGTGGCAACCACATCGCCAATTCCGGCGAGTCCGGCAAAGGTCATGGGGTCCGCCCCGGCAGCGACGCCCAGGCGAGTCATTTCGGCCAGGCCCCTGGTGAGGAAGGCGGCCTTGGGCCGAT
>VFHG01000327.1 GCA_009392075.1 SAR202 cluster bacterium | reverse complement strand
CCGGTGACGAAGCTTTTCAACCGCCCAGCACTTGATGTTTACGAGGAACATAGGGGTCAGCGATGCCGTATCGGAGGCGTGCTAAGCGACGCCCTTCGATAGTCGAGCAAGCGAATTATATTTACAGCTTGACCGTGTGTCCAGCAATGCTATAATTCCCCGCGCAGGAGGTGCCCTATTGGAACCGTTTGATTTTGTATCACCTAGTAGTATCGACGAAGCCGTCAAAACATTGGCTTCTAGCGGAGACCAGGCCCGAATAATGGCCGGCGGCACAGACATGCTGGTGCAGATGCGCGCCGGACGCCGGACAGCCCCACTCGTAGTGGACATCAAGGGCATCCCAGAATTAAATGCTTTGACCTATGACGCCTCCAAAGGACTCACACTGGGGGCGGCGGTACCTTGTTATAGGATTTACCAAGACGCAACCGTGTCCGCGGCCTATCCAGGACTGATCGACTCCGCCTTTTTGATCGGCGGGATTCAAATTCAGGGCCGGGCCACCGTCGGCGGAAATATCTGTAATGCAGCACCCAGCGGCGACGCCATCCCAGCGGTGATTGCATTGAGCGGCATCTGCAACATCGCGGGCCCCAACGGCACCCGTGAACTAGCGGCCGAAGAATTTTGCACCGCCCCAGGCCGGAACGCCTTGGAGAACGGGGAGATATTGGTTTCCATCTCCATCCCGGCTCCGCAGGCTAAGTCTGGCGCAAGCTATCTTCGTTTTATTCCCAGGAATGAAATGGACATCGCCGTTGCCGGAGTCGGTACCAGCGTAGTGCTCGATGCCTCAGGACAGAACTTTCTCTCAGTCCGTATCTCTCTGGCATCCGTGGCGCCCACCCCGGTGTTTGCCAAGGAAGCCGGCGACAGTCTGGCCGGCAAAGCTGTTTCCGAAGAGGCGATCCAGCAAGCATCTGAACTAGCCCAGGCGGCAGCCAAGCCCATCAGCGACATGCGCGGGACCATTCGCCAACGCACCCACCTGATCGGCGTTTTGACCCGCCGCACACTCAATATAGCCATCGAACGAGCCAGGGGAGGTTAACAATGCCCGGAGTTACCCAAGTACAGACCACTTTGAATGGTGAGGTAATCAACTTTCTGTGTGAGCCTCGCCAAAGCCTATTGGAAGTCCTTCGGGATGTCCTGGGCATGACCGGAACCAAGGAAGGATGCAACGACGGAAACTGCGGGGCCTGCACGATCATCTTGGACGGCAGGATCGTCGATTCGTGTCTGGTCCTCGGTGTGGAAGCCGAAGGCGTTGACATCACGACCATCGAAGGCATGGCCTCTCCTGAGGGCTTGCACCCGCTGCAACAGTCGTTCCTGGAAAATGCCGCACTCCAATGCGGCATCTGCACCCCTGGATTCTTGTTGGCCTCCAAGGCGCTGCTTGACGCAGAGCCCGACGCCGACGAAGGACGTATCCGCCACTGGCTGGCCGGCAACCTTTGCCGCTGTACCGGCTATGATAAGATCGTCCGGGCCGTGCTTCAGGTAAGCAAGGCCAAATAAGCATCGCAGATCTATGGCAATCAACCGGAGCTTTCAACTAAAACTTGGGGCTCCGGTTTTAATTTTTGGAGGTATTTCGACATGACCTCAAACCAGGTTCTCTCAGAAGTTGAATATAGCGTCGTCGGCAAGCGCCCAGTGCGGCCTGATGGCGTAGACAAGGTTACCGGCCGGGCCAGGTACGGCGACGATACTAATTTGACCGGTACGCTGCGGGCCAAGGTCCTGCGCAGCCCCCATGCTCACGCCCGCATCAAGTCCATTGACACCAGCAAGGCCGAGGCTTTCCCCGGTGTGCGGGCAGTGCTCACCGCGAAAGACTTGCCATTGGCGTCTCTTTCAAAAGATGAATTAGGTGGCGAGTACGCAGGACTCAAATTCGCGTCTGACCATATGATGGCCAGTGACAAAGTTTTGTTCAAAGGCCATCCGGTGGCTGCCGTTGCGGCCATAAGCGGCCACGTCGCCGAGACTGCGATGGCGTTGATCGAGGTCGACTACGAGGTATTGGAGGCCATTGTCGATGTACGCGAGGCGATGAATCCAAACGCCCCGCTGCTTCACGAAGAAATGCGCACCAATGATATGGGGGAGACCGGAGACAAACCCAGCAACATTGCCACCCATATGAGCTACGCTACCGGCGACGTCGAGAAAGGATTCGCTGACGCCTACTTGGTGATGGAGAAGGAATATACCACCGCCACCGTCCACCAGGGTTATATCGAGCCCCACAACACCACCGCCCACTGGAACTCAGACGGCCAGTTGAACCTGTGGACCAGCACGCAGGGTAGCTTCCAGGTCCGAAGCACCGTGGCCAGCGTCCTGCGGGTGCCCGTGTCTCAGATCAAAGTTACCCCTATGGAGATCGGCGGCGGCTTTGGCGGCAAGATCACAGCCTACCTAGATGCCATCTGTGCCGTGCTTTCCAAGAAAGCCGGCGCGCCAGTTAAGGCCCTGATGACCCGGACCGAGGTTTTCGAGGCTTCCGGGCCTGCACCTGCCTCCTGGATGCGGGTAAAGATCGGCGTAAAGAACAACGGTAAGATGACGGCCGTGGAGTGCGAGATGGCCATGGATGCCGGGGCCTACCCCGGGTCCCCGGTCATGCAGGCGATCGTTTGCGCGTTTGCCTGTTACGACGTGGAGAACGGAATAGTGGACGGCTACGATGTGGTGGTCAACAAGCCCAAGACCGCTGCTTACCGCGCTCCCGGATCACCCCAAGCAGCCTTCGCTGTGGAATCGCTGATCGATGAGATCTGCGGTGAACTGAAGATGGACCCCATCGAATTCCGGCTGTTGAATGCGGCTAAAGAGGGGACTCGCCGGATCGAAGGTATCGTGGCCCGGCGCATCGGCCTGATCGAATGTCTCGAGGCCGCCCGCGACCATGACCACTACAAGTCCAAGCTGGAGAATGGCGCAGGGCGGGGTGTGGCCTGTGGTTATTGGCCCAACCGAGGCTTCCAGTCCAGCGTGGTGATGACGGTCAACTACGACGGGGTCGTCAGCCTGATCATGGGCTCGGTGGACATCGGCGGAACGCGGGCATCAATCGCCCAACAAGCCGCTGAGACCTTAGGGATAGCCTATGAGGACGTCAAACCTACGGTGGTGGACACTGACTCCATCGGCTACACATTCATCACCGGTGGCAGCCGGACAGCCTTCGCCACCGGCATCGCGGCCATCAACGCGGCTGAGGAAGTGAAGGGTCAGATGATCTCCAGGGCCGCTAAGATCTGGGATACTAACGAGGATGATATCGAGTACGTGGCCGGCATGGTTACCCACAAATCCGATGAAGAACTCAAGTTCACCTTCAAGGACCTGGCGCGTCAATTGGCGACCACTGGAGGCTCAGTTTCAGGCCGATCCAACGTCGACCCCACCGGCGAGGGCAACGGATATGCCGTTCACCTGGCAGACGTGGTAGTCGACCCGGACACCGGCAAGACTGACGTAACCCGGTTCACCGCGGTGCAGGACGCGGGCAAAGCGGTCCACCCCAGCTATGTTGAAGGACAGATGCAGGGAGGAGCGGTCCAAGGCATCGGCTGGGCATTGAACGAAGAATATTTCTTCGACGACTCGGGCAAGATGATGAATCCCACCTTCCTGGACTACCGCATGCCCACCTCACTCGACCTTCCAATGATTGACACCGTGATCGTCGAGGTCGCCAACCCCGGTCACCCTTATGGGGTGCGTGGGGTCGGAGAGGCAGCTATCGTCCCGCCCATGGCTGCGGTCGGCAATGCGGTCAGCGCAGCAACGGGTAACCGTATGCGCAGCCTGCCCATCACACCAGGGAAGATTCTCGAGACTGGCTGGGAGAACGGCACGGGCTAATTCAGCATCAAATTCAGAACGCCAAGACCGTCCTTCTGGGCAAAGCGCCGGGAAGGACGGTCTTTTTTGTTGGCCGAGTTTGCGGTCGCTTGGGGTTGACAACCCTTTCGTCATATCAGAACCTGAATATGACGGATCTAATCAGGCCGCCGTACTTAGGAGCTTGGAAAAGGAGCCCGGATTTTGGCCAAGATATTCATCCCAACCATGCTTCAGTCTTTGACAGCCGGCGTTAAACAGGTGGATTTGGATGCCCGAAACGTGCGCCAGATCATCGAACGGCTGGAAGAGTTGTATCCCGGCATGAAAGACCGGCTGGTGGAAGACGGGGAGATACGGCCGAACCTGGCCATAGCTATCGACGGCGATGTCGCCATCATGGGAATGTTGGAAAAGGTTGGGGAAAACAGCGAAGTCCACTTTGTCCCGGCCATTGGCGGCGGCGAATAAAGACCCGCGTCCGGCCGTTTTACCTGGTCATTCTGATTGACTGTCCTCAAGACCGGCACTTACAATTACAGACTGTGCCTACTCGCAGCCGAAATGCATGGGATGGGTCTATCTGACCAAAGGACTAATAGTTTGGACCTTTTGATATGAGCGCCTCTTCCCGGATTGAAAACCCGGTTTCCGCCGGAGGCGTTGTCTACCAGAGGAAAAGCGGTCGGTTGGAGACGGTGCTTTGCGGCCGGAGCCAGCCGGTGCGTTGGAGTTTGGCCAAGGGCACCCCGGATGCGGGCGAGACCTTGGAAGAGACTGCGTTGAGAGAGGTACGGGAAGAAACTGGTCTCGAAGTGAAGCTTGACGGCTCATTGGGAAGCATCGATTATTGGTTCGCAGACCGGGACAAAGACGTCCGCTACCATAAGACCGTCCATTTTTATCTGATGGTGCCGGTGGGCGGAGCAACGGACCAACACGATCCGGAGTTTGACGTTGTCGAATGGTTTGACGCTGAAGAGGCGCTGCAAACGTTGGCCTTCGCCAACGAGGTTAAGGTGCTGAAACGCGCGTTGGACATGATCGCAGAGCGGGAAGGCGCCGGTCTGAAAGAGGAACTGACCTAATGGCGAATCATGGGGAAGATACCCCTGGGGAATTGCGGGGCGGCAGGATAATCCTGCGAGATAAACGGCCGACTGACGCCGAGAACGACTACCGGTGGCGCAGCGACCCTGAACTGGCCCGTTTGGACGCGGCTATTCCGCTAACCATGTCCTTCGAACGGTACTTGAAACTGTTTGAAGACCAGATGAAGTACCCCACGCCCGGTTCCCACCATTATTCCATCGAGACGCTGGATGGCAGGTTCATCGGCAACTGTATGTACTACGACCTGGACACCGTCAATCGTGAAGCCGAACTGGGTATCGTCATCGGCGACCGGGATTACTGGAGCGACGGCTATGGCTACGACGCCGTGACCACGTTGCTGCACCACATGTTCACCATCCGCAGCTTGAAACGGGTCTACCTGCACACTCTTGAATGGAACGACAGGGCGCAGAAGAGTTTCTCAAAGAGCGGATTCAACGTGGTGAGGCCCGTTCGGCGAATGGCCCACGACTTCATCTTGATGGACGTGCTCCGGGATGATTGGTTCGCGACTTGCGAAGAGCGTTTGGCCGCCCGCTTTAAAGATTCGAGTCCGAATTCCCCGCCCTGTCAGACGACAGCCGATTAGGCTGCGGCGGCCACGGCTTCCGCTAGGTTGACCGTCCCGGTGTACAAAGCCATCCCAACGATCACTCCTTCAACCCCCGTCGGTAACAATTCCTTGATGTGCTCCACAGATGCCACTCCGCCCGACGCCTGGATCGCCAGACCGGTTTTTTCTGCTAATCGAGCGTTGGTTACAAGATCGGGGCCAGTCAGGGCGCCGTCTCGGGCGATGTCGGTATAGAGTAGCCGCACCACGCCTAAGTCGACCATCTGGTTGGCCAGTTCCAAGACAGTTACGGAGCTGGTTTCTTTCCATCCTCGAAGCGCCACCAGACCGTCTTTGGCGTCCACCGACACCACTACCTGTTCGCTGCCATGTTTCTGGCAGACTTCACTGACCATGTCCGGATTGCTTACGGCGGCGGTGCCGATGACCACCCGATCGACACCAGCGTTTAACCAGGTACCGGCCGTCGCGAGGTCACGGATGCCGCCACCTACCTGGACTGGAATGTCCAATTCGCGGACGATCGACGTGATAACTTCCAGATGGATAGGTTTCCCTTGAATTGCTCCATCTAAGTCGACCAGATGCAGCCGGTGACCGCCCTGGTCCTGCCAGAATTTGGCCATGGCCAGTGGGTCGTCGGAGAAAACTGTTTCCTGGTCGAAGTCGCCTTGAAACAGCCGCACGCAGCGGCCGTCTTTTAAGTCAATCGCTGGAATAACTTCCATAAGGTCCCGTGTAACAGGTGCAGGTTATTTACGGAGAAAAAACTAGTTGGCCCGAGCCATCGCGATAAAATTACTGTAAAACCTGAGGCCTACCGGGCCGCTCTTCTCCGGATGAAACTGTGTGGCGATCAAGTTTCCACTGGCGTAGATGCTGCAGAATGGAATGCCGTATTCAGTGGTGGCGCTGACGCCGTCCCGGTGTTCCGGGTCGGCGTAGTAGCTGTGGACGAAGTAGAAAAAGCTGTCATCTGGGATGCCGGCCAAAACGGGGTGGCGGTTGGCTGTGTCGTCTTTGAACGTAACGCTGTTCCAGCCCATGTGGGGCACCTTCAATCCGGCTGGGAGTAGCTTGGTATCACCCGGCACGACACCAAGGCACGGCGCGTCCCCTTCATCGGTCCGGTCCAACAGTAATTGCAGGCCAAGACAAACTCCCAAGAACGGACGTCCTGAGGCGATGTAATCACGGATGGGGTCAACGAGGTTACGCTGATTTAATGCGTCCATAGCTGAGAGACCTGAGCCCACACCGGGCAGGATCATGGCATCGGCGTCGCCAAACTCAGACGCATCGCCGATAACCAGCGGTGTGACGCCCTGCGACTCCAGCGCCCGTGAAACGCTGCGCAGGTTACCTGATTCATAATCGATTACCACCAATTTCATGGGTATTTGTTCTTGATCATCCTGATAAGACTAAGTCGCCCGTTCTATGGGTATGTCCCGGTCTTCGTAACGGGCTAGGACGAACAACAGGTCGCCCAGCCGGTTCAAATAGGTCATGATTAGACCGTTGGTCAGCATGTCTTGTTCCGCCATGGCCACCACCCGGCGCTCGGCGGTGCGGATCACGCAGCGGGCCAGATCGATGGCTGCTGATGCCTGAGAGCCTCCCGGCAGG
>VFHG01000326.1 GCA_009392075.1 SAR202 cluster bacterium | reverse complement strand
CGGATGAACTTCCGCCCGCAAGTCTTCCGCTATCGGCGAACAAGGGATTGATGTACTCCCAGATTATCTGATGACCTGAAGTAACCTCGATGAACCGCCCGGTGGCCCCTTCGCAGATCAGCGTGTTGCCGTTGGGCTGTCTCTCCGCCCCACTGATCTGATAGCTGTAGAAAGAAATTGCCGGCTCGCCGCGGTAATCCCAGGCGATGCCATTGTCGGCCGGGTCGATCTCCACGATTCGAGAATAATTGGTGCTGGGCGCCCGCCGGTGGGAACCGTTGTCGAAAAGTAGGATCCGGCCATTGTCCAGGAAGCTGGGGTTGTGCTGGTGGGATACGTCTCCCGGGCCCCATTTCCAGGTGAATTTGCCGCTCTCCTTGGCCACTATTCCCACAGTGCTGGTTTGTCTGAAACTGACCAGGTAGTCGCCATCGGCGGTGACATTTATGCTATTGCCATGAGTCCATTCCCGCCGGCCTTCCAGCGGGCAGATCACGTCCTCGTCGAAGTTCAGATGTTCCCACGCCTTCCATTCGTGGACCACCTCTCCTGAAAGCGTAAACTCCCGCACTACGTCGCCCAGCATCTGGGCCGGGTCATCCGGGGTAGTGAAGCCGCCTTTGACCTGCGAGGTAATTTCAGACGACAACTCCTCCCACATGAGAGCAAGGGTGTTCCCGTTGCCCAGGCGCTGGAAGTCGTGGTGCACCCAGGGATTTACCATTTCCCAGACAACGTTTCCGTCCCAGTCCAGTTCCACCAGCCCGCCGGCATGCCCTCCGATACCGGTCATTGGCAGCTTCTCTTCCGGCGCTGTACTTAGGAATAAAAGGTTGCCGTTAGGCAATAGATTGGCGTAGTTGATACCACCGGGCCAGTGCCACCGGTGGCAAATGCGGCCTTCCATGTCAATCAGGTTGGCGTCGTAACCCCGCAGGTTGGCGAACAGTGTGTAGCCCCGGTAACAATATTGGGGCGCGTGATAGATGAGTCCGTGAGGGTGATGCAAAGACCAGCCCATTGTGCCTCCAATCTGAATCTTATTTCTGCGTGAGTTCCGCTGATTCGCCGATGTTTTTAGCCGCGTCTGGATTAAGGATTCGTGTGGTGAAGAAATGGCTCAGGCCGACGGCGATAGGGATCGCCACCACATAGATCGCCAGGGCAACCGAGTAGCCAACGGGCCACGTCAGGACAGGGATGGCGACGAGGAACACTGCCAGTGGATAGGTCGCCTTATGGGTGAAGTAGAGCAGAACCAAGCAAAATGCGCCGATGGGCAGCCCGATGATCGGGACCGAAGCTATCAGGATCCCAACGGCGGTTGCCGCGCCGCGTCCGCCCCTGAATCTCAGGTGGACCGGGAAGTTGTGCCCGGCTAAGGCGACTGCCCCGGCCATCATCTCCATCCCGGTGTCGTCCACCAATACCATAGCCAGAACGATCACCAGGGCCCCTTTGATGATGTCGATGGCGCCCACGGCCACTCCGGCTTTGGCGCCCACGTTTCGAAAAACGTTGGCCGCCCCGCTGTTGAAATCGCCGATCTGCCGGATATCCTGGCCCAGGATATAACGGGTGAAGAGATAGGCGGTCGGCAGACTGCCGATGGCGTAACAGAGAACTCCTAGCCAAACCCAAGTCAAACTACGGCGCTCCTAGCAGAAGGTTCGCTTAAACAGAACGGACGCCCCTGTCATGGAACGTCCGTTGGTTTCGCTGAATAACTTGGTTCCTAGGCCGGTATTGCTTGTGGTACGACCGTGGTGCACCAATGGAGGTACTTGGGATTCCGGCCCACCACCACATCGAAGTACAGCTTCTGCAACGCGGTCGAAACCGGACCCGGTTCGCCGGTGCCGATGGGGCGGCGGTCCAGTTCCACGACCGGGGTCAGGTGGGCGGCGGTGCCGCTGAGGAACATCTCGTCGGCGAGATAGAGTTCGCTGCGGTCGATGCTCCGTTCCACGACTTCGATACCCAGTTCGGCCGCGGCCAACTGCATAATGCTCTCCCGGGTTATGCCGGGGAGCGCGTTGTCCTCAGACCTGGGGGTGACCAGCTTTCCGCCGGCAACCATGAAAACGTTCTCGCCAGAACCCTCTGAAACGTGGCCGTCCTGGCCCAAGATGATGGCTTCATCAAACCCAGCCAGGGTGGCTTCGGTCTTGGCCAGCATGCTGTTGACGTAGATGCCTGCGCTCTTGATTTGGGTCGGGATCATATTGTCGTCGACCCGACGCCAAGAGGACGTGCAGCATTTCAATATGTCGGTACCCAGGTAGTTGCCGAAGGGCACCGTGATCAGAGTGAAATCACTGGCAAGTTCCTGCAGTTTCAGATTGGCCACGACCTCGGCGCTTTTGTAAGCCAGAGGCCGGATGTAAATGTCTGAATCGTGGCCATTGCGCACGACCAATTCCACTGTAATATCGCAGAGTTGTTCGGCGGTATACGGGATGTCTAGCAGGAGTATCTTGCAACCACGAATCAACCGTTCATAATGCTCACGCATCCGGAAGATGAACATCTTACCCTGTTCTTCGTTCCAGTTTCCGCGGATTCCCTCGAAAACAGCCGTACCGTAATGCAGCGCGTGGGTTGCCACACTCACCTTCGCCTCATCCATCGGTACCACAGCGCCCTGGAAAAAGGCGTGCAGTTTTTGATTGCCGTTGACGGATGTAGCTTTGTTAGTGCCCACGGTATAACCCCTTTTAATCAGAATGTGCGCTAAATTATAATCTGACAGCCTCAGCTAGTACAACCTGAGGACGATGCCGGACCCGCAGGCCTCTGGATACCAAAAAATCTTCGGGGGCAAGTATGAATGTATACTTGGATTCTATGTCCATTGCGAGTCTATGGGCCTACCCAATTTCCCAATTTGCAATCTTTATCGAGGTACTGAAAACAATTGGCTGAATATTCCCGACCTGACGGGCGCGCCTGGGACGAAAACCGCCCCATCACCATCACGCCCGGCTATCAGAAATATGCCGAGGGTTCGGCACTGATCGAGATGGGCACCACCAAGGTACTCTGTGCCGCTTCTCTTGAGGAGCGGGTGCCAGGATTCTTGCGGGGCCAGGGTAAAGGATGGGTCACCGCCGAGTATTCCATGCTGCCCAGGGCGACCAACACCCGGACGACAAGGGAGCGGGAATCCGGCCGGCCCAGCGGACGTTCTCAGGAGATACAGCGGCTGATCGGCCGGTCTCTCCGGGCCGTGACCGACCTGGATGCACTTGGAGAGCGCACCGTTCAGATCGACTGCGACGTGATCCAAGCTGATGGCGGAACACGGACCGCCGCCATCACGGGCGCCTACGTGGCCCTACACCAAGCGTTGCAGATGCTGGTGAAGAACCGAATCCTGACGAAATTACCGTTGCTCTGCCCTGTGGCGGCCGTTAGCGTAGGCATCCTCAACGGTCAACTGCTTCTGGACCTTTGCTACGAAGAAGACTTCGTGGCCGATGTGGATTTCAATGTTGTCCTTACCGCACAGGGCGGCCTGGTGGAACTGCAGGGCGCTACAGAGGCTCTGCCGTTCCCCCGTCAGCAGGTTGATGAAGTGCTGTCATTGGCATTTCGAGGAATGGAGACTCTATTTCGGGTCCAACGCGAAGCCTCCCAGGGGTTCCAGTGACGATTGAGACTCTGCGTCACGCGATCAAAATACGCTATCTATTGGCCGTGGTGGTGTTCGCCGTATTGGCCGCCGTCGCTTGCTCCAGTGACCCAACAGCCACCGCTGAGCCAGCGACTTCAGAGCAACCGGCTTCTCAATCATCGACCGAAGGCGGCAGCGAGGCTGTCGCCATGCTGCAGTTGCCCAACATCGCCGACACGGTGGAGCGGGTTAGGCCGGCTGTGGTCTCGATCGTAGCCCGGACCGTCTCACGTGACCGCTTCGGCCGCCAGTCCACCGGGTTCGGTAGCGGCAC
>VFHG01000325.1 GCA_009392075.1 SAR202 cluster bacterium | reverse complement strand
GGTATGGAAGAAGCCCTCATGGGTCTGTTCCTTGCCACTGAGAAACTGGACATCGTCCATCAGAAGCACCTGCACCGAGCGGTACCGGCGCCTAAAATCCTCGGTGGTGCGGTTGCGAATGGCAGTGATGAACTCGTTGGTGAACTGCTCTGAGGTCACATAGAGCACTGACATACCCCGGCTGGCGCAGGACTTGCCGATGGCTTGCAAAAGATGGGTCTTGCCCAGCCCCGCTCCCGAGTGGAGGAACAGCGGGTTGTAAGTCTGACCTGGAGATTCCGCGACGGCTCTTGAGGCGCTGAGGGCCAGCCGGTTGGACGGCCCAACCACAAAGGTATCGAAGGAATACTTGGGGTTGAAAGACCGCATCTCGAACAGCGGCGGAGCGGCCGGAGTGGCGCTCACCGCCTGGTCAGGCACAGGAAAAGATTGCTCTACGGCATAGAAATCTCCTTGGGACTTTACCGTTAATTGCAGTTCAAATTCCCGGCCAGAAACCTTGTGGAGGGTCTTCTGGAGGGCCTGGTACATCCGGCGCTCCAACCACTCCACAGCGAAGGGGTTGGGCGCCTCGACCTTGAACACGTGGTCATCGTACGCCACGCCTTCGGTCGGCTTCAGCCAAGTCTCAAAGGTAGGGCGTGGGAGCTGCAACTGGAGATCTCCCAACACTGCCCGCCAAACCTCACGGGCCGTAGACTCACTCATGAGTCTGCTCCCTCCCCAGTTGCAGCTCCCACACTCTCCCCCTCATCACTCCTCACATCCGTGGCGCCGTCCCTGCACGAGGTTCAGCGCCCAGCTATATCAAAATAGTTCAGGTATCCGGTTTTGCGTCCAAGCGCCCTTAAAAAAGGCAACAGAACATCCAGGGACATTAACGCCCTAATTGAAAATCGCCGCGCCGGTTTGGGTACTTGGGGTCACGGTCTGGCCTTAATAAGGCCCGTCCCGTTTGATACTTGATCCCTGAATCTACTGGCCACCTGCGACAGTGGCCGTCCTGTTGACCGGGTGGGATTTTGCTGATTGTCCCAGCGCCGGTGATAACAATCGCGGTTTGGGTGGACCATCACTCAACCCCGATTCACCCTTGATATTGGGACACTAGCAACATCTGCGGGAAAAAGTCAATGGTGAATCGGGGCAATTTGGTTTTTTATTAATTTAAAATTTTGACCGTAAATCGGCCCAAATCTGGCCGGCACATGGGCCCAACCGCCACATCTTAAAATTGACAATCGGGCAGGCTGAGGGGTCTTCGGGCGGCGCATTCTGGGCGGATCCTGGCGTCGCCTGTCGAGATTTGCCGTGCCCCTTTGCTCCATATATAATCGTGAGGCCAGGCAGACACAGGAACAAACGCGCATCGATCAGCCGCGCAGACGATCAAGTTTTATGCAGGGGGCTTCCGACCAGCCCGCCATTCTATGTTCTAGGGCGGCCAGGCGTCCTGGCCGGACCGAGGTAAGGGAGCAACAATGCCGAGGAAGCGGACGACTCGCACCCAGGCCAATGGGACGCTTTCCAAATCATCACTTCCCAAGGGGCTCGAGGCCTCCGACCTGGTGGATTATTACACCAGACTGGTCCAAGCGCGGACCATCGACGAGCGCATCTGGGCGTTGAACCGCCAGGGCAAGGTGCCGATCGCGGCTTCAAGCCAAGGCCATGAAGCCGCCCAATTAGGCAGCTTGCTGGCCGCCGAGAAAGACGGAGACTGTTTCCTGTTCCCCTACTACCGTGACCTGGCCCTTAAGATCGCCGCCGGGCTAACGCCGGTCCAAACGATGATGTCGTTCATGGGCAAGGCTGGGGACCCCTATAGCAACGGCCGTCAGTTCCCTCTCCAGGGCGCTGATCTGCCCCACAAAATCATCCAGATCTCCAACGTTGTGGCCGCCGGTCTAACTCAGTCCGTCGGTTACGCCTTGGGCTGCCGCATGGCCGGCGAGAAGACGGTGGTCCTGGTCTATTTTGGCGATGGCGCCACCAGCCAGGGTGAGACCCACGAGGCCATGAACTTCGCGTCAATACACAAGCTACCGGTGATCTTCATCTGTGAGAATAACCGATACGCCATCTCCACGCCTCAAAGCGCCCAGATGGTCGTTGAAGAGGTGTCCGGGCGGGCAGCCAGCTACGGCTTCCCCGGGTTCACCGTGGACGGCATGGACCTGATGTCTTGCTACGAGGCCACCAGGGAAGCCATCACCCACGCCCGGAGCCAAGGCCCGGTGCTCCTGGAAATGAAGGTGGAACGGTTCATGTCTCATACCACTGACGATGACGACCGCCGCTACCGGCCCGAGGGTGAAGTCGAAAGAGCCCGCGAACGGGACCCGGTAGTAACCCTGGCCAGGACTCTGATCGAAGAGGGCATCCTAACCCAGGGGCAGGTGGACGAGATCGCCGCTACAGCCCTCCAGGCGACGGACGAAGCCACCGACATCGCCGAAGCATCAACACCACCTGACGAGTCTGTACTGCACGACTCAGTCTACAGTCCTTAGGAGACATCTTGACCGTTAAGAGTGTCATAGAAGCCGTCCGGGAAGCCATTTTTGAAGAGATGGCCCGCGACCCTAAGGTATTCGTCATGGGCGAGGACGTGGGCATCCGTGGTGGAGTGTTTTTGGCCACCCAGGGCCTGGCAGAAGAGTTCGGTGACGAACGCATAATCGACGCTCCCTTGGCCGAAGCCTCCATCATGGGTATCGCGCTCGGCGCCGCATTCAGCGGGATGCGCCCCATTCCGGAGATCCAGTTCTCCGACTTCGTTTGGCCTTCCATCAACCAGTTAATCGGAGAAGCGGCCCGTACCTGCTATGGGACGAACGGAGCAGTCCCGGTTCCCATGGTCATCCGCATGCCATATGGCGGTGGGATCCGTGGCGGTCTCTTCCATTCCCAGAACGTGGAGACCCACTTCTTCCACACTCCGGGACTAAAAGTTGTGGCCCCTTGCACGCCCTACGATGCCAAGGGTCTTTTGAAGTCGGCCATCCGCGACAACAACCCGGTGGTGTTCCTGGAGCACAAGAAGACCTACCGGTTGGTCCGGGGCGAGGTGCCCGACGAGGAGTACACCCTGCCTCTCGGGAAGGCGGACATCAAACGGGTGGGGAGCCATGTCACCGTGGTGTCCTACGGCCTGACCCTCCATTATTGCCTCGAAGCCGCCGAAGAACTGGCCGGCGAGGGCGTTGACGTGGAGGTGGTAGACCTGAGAACGTTGAGTCCTCTGGACACCGAAACCATCCTTGAATCGGTGACGAAAACGGGCAAACTGGCCATCGTTCATGAAGACAACATCACCGGTGGTGTTGGCGCTGAGATCGCGGCCCTGGCAGCCGGCCAAGCTTTCGAGTACCTCGACGGTCCGGTCACCAGGATCTGCGGGCCGGACGTTCCCACCATGCCCTTCGCCCAGACCTTGGAAGACGCTTATATGCCCACCTCGGACAAGATCGCAGACGGACTCCGCAAACTAGCGGCGTATTAGATGACGGGTACTAAATTATGTCGGTAACCATAGAACTCCCTCACGTCGGCGAATCGGTGGTCGAAGGAACCATCGGCAAGTGGCTGAAACAGCCTGGCGATACCGTCAAGCGATACGAGCCGCTGGTTGAGATCATCACCGACAAAGTGACCATGGAAGTTCCATCGCCCGTCGATGGATCTCTGGTCCGGTTGCTGGCCGAAGAAGGCGAAACCCTGCCCATGGGCGCGCCCATCGCTGAGGTGGCCACCGCCGACAGTCCCGAGGGCGCCGAACCAGAAACAGCTTCTATTCAGGTGGAAACTGCGGCC
>VFHG01000324.1 GCA_009392075.1 SAR202 cluster bacterium | reverse complement strand
CGGGCTGGCCCGGGGCCGCTACACATTGGACGTAGAGGCTACTGGCGCATGCGGCTGTTCCAGGAGAGGGCCGTCAGCGGTCAACGGCCCGAGATCACCTTGGCGGGCAGCGGCGATGGCAGCGGCAGTTGGCTGCAACTTGGAGAAGGTGAGTACACTATGACCACCAACCATACCGGACTGCAGATTTCATCGTTGAACTCTTCGATTCCAGAGGCCTACCGCCGTATCATATCGTTAAGGCCACGGGCGACTATGAAGGAGAGGCCCGGTTCACCGTCGGCGGCGGAGCTCCGGGTGAGAACCCTCAGGCGGGAATATACGCCATCGGCGTGTTATCCGAGGGCGATTGGAGCGCGACCATCACGGGCAACGATGCTCAGTAGCGATACGGGCGATGCCGGCGGAGCATTTCAGTCCGCACACCCACAGTGAATCCCGTGTCCGGGATCCAGAGGTGGGTGCTCGTCGATGCCAGTCCAGAGGTGGTCTTCGCCTATCTGACTGATCTGCCGCGTCACGGGGAATGGGATGACCAAACGGGCTTCACGGTGGTGCGGACATCGGATGGGCCGGTTGTTGAGGGCTCATTCTGCGAGAGACAGCGGTTCGAGGTATTCCAGGCGCCGATACTAAGAGGGGGCGCCACATCCAGCCAGGTCTCTTGGATCAAAAGCCTCACCGTTACCGGCTGCGAACCCAATCAAGCTCTGGACTTCGAGACCAAAAACCTCTATAACGGCCTGTCTGTCGGATCGGAGTCGGTCTCCTTCCGGTTGTACGCCCAGGGTTCGGGCACCATGCTGGTGATGACCGACAAGCAAAACCCTCACCTTCCTGGGCCGTTTCATCTGCTGATGCTGGGTATGGAAGTCATAAAATCCAACGTCCTGAGCCCTGTCGTGACTGTCATGTTCCGGGTGTTTCCCTTCCTGCGTTCCAACCGGGAGTTGTCCCGCATCAAGAACGCGGTTGAACGGGGCTGATCAGGGAGACCTTGATTCGGCCTAGTTTCACGCCTACACTGCACCACTGATATACACCGCGATCTAGGAGCATCAACATGGACCTGGAATTAAAGGGTAAAACAGCGATCATCACCGGCGGAAGCCGTGGCATCGGCAAGGCGGTTGGCCGGGAGTTCGGTCTTGAGGGGATGAAAGTTGCCTTGGTGGCCAGAGGGCAGGAAGCCCTGGAGGAGTGCGCCCGGGAGTTGGCCGAGGAGACGGGCGGGGATTTCATCACCATCGTGGCCGATACTGGAAACCCGGAGTCGGTCCAGGCCATGGTCAAAGAGGCTGCTGAGAAGTTGGGCCGCATCGACATCTTGGTCAACTCAGCCGCCCGCGTCGGCGGCGCCTACACACCCAAGCTGGCCGAGATCACCGAAGAAGATTTCTGGGGTGACATGAATGTGAAGGTCATGGGTTATCTGCGCTGCGCCCAGGCGGTTGCGCCCTACATGATCGAACAGGGCTGGGGCCGCATCATCAACCTCAGCGGCATGGCCGCCCGCCAGGCTGGCTATGCCGTGGGCAGCATGCGAAACGTGTCCGTGTCCGCCCTTAGCAAGAACCTGGCCGACGAACTGGGTCCCCAGGGAATCAACGTCACCACCGTGCATCCTGGGATGACCTTCACGGAGCGCGTCCCAGCCATGCTCGAAGAACGGGCCAAGGCCCAGGGAATCACCGTGGAGGAAGCGGAAAGGCAGATGGCGGAAGGAAACTCCATCCACCACATAGTTGACGCCAAAGAAGTGGCCTACGTCATCGCCTTCCTAGCCTCCCCCAAGTCCATCTCCATCAACGGAGACGCCATAGCCGCCGGCGGCGGAACCCCAAGAGCGATTCACTACTAGGTTAGTAGGTTCCCTTCCAAAATCCGAATTTTACATAACTGACATCATCGGTTCCCAGATGTCGGCCCTCCCGGGACTTTCTGGCAGCCTTGCGGCGTGTGACGGTGGGGTCATGCCATTATTGTTGTGCGATGGAGTGGTATACACGGCGAGGGAATTGGACTTTCTGTTTCAGATCGGCTGGGTGCCAATCGAAACTCTCTTGAATTGCGTTATTTCCCGGCTAGCCTGACCGTTCCCTTAAGTTAATTTCCCGGCATTTTTGCAGGCCGGATGCCACCACTAATAAGCCGCCAACTCTCGCGCCGCCGAGATTATGTCCGGAGGGCCGGGCAGTAGTGCGTCTTCCAAGGTTGGGCTGTAAGGGAAGGACGGCACATCCAGCGCGGCCACCCTCTGTACCGGAGCGTCCAGGTACTCGAAGGCGTCCTTGGCGACGATGGCTGCCACCTCAGCTCCAACTCCCCCGGTCAGGTTGTCCTCATGGACGATGCAAACCCGCCCCGTCTTCTTCACCGACTCCAGCAGAGTTTCGGTGTCCAAAGGACTAACAGAGCGCAAGTCCACCACCTCGCAGCTAATTCCCTCGGCAGCCAAGGTCTCCGCCGCCTCAAGGCAGTGGTGCACCGACAGTCCATAAGAGATCAACGACAATTGCTGTCCCTCCCGCCGAACAGCCGCTTTTCCGATGGGCACCGTGTAATTGCCCTCTGGAACGTCTCCCTGGACCGTGTTGTAGGCGAGTTTGTGCTCGAAGAACAACACCGGATTGTTGTCGCGGATGGCAGCCTTCAACAGGCCCTTGGCGTCGTGAGGATTGGACGGCACTACAACTTTTAGGCCGGGCACGTGGGCGAAATACGCCTCAACGCTCTGGGAGTGGTACAGCCCGCCCCGGACTCCCCCGCCGTAAGGAGCACGAATGACTATGGGCACGGAATAGTCGCCGTTGGTGCGGTAATACATCCGCGCCGCCTCGCTGACGATTTGGTTGAAGGCGGGGAATATGAAGTCGGCGAACTGGACCTCCACCACCGGGCGCAACCCATTCATGGCCGCTCCGATGGCCACGCCGACCATGCCAGATTCGGCCAGCGGGGAGTCGATGACTCGCTCGGGCCCGAACTCATCCAGCAGACCGTCGGTGACCCGGAACACGCCGCCGTTCACTCCGATGTCCTGGCCGATCAAGAACACACTGGAGTCTGCGGCCAACTCTTCGCGTAGGCCCTGCCGCACAGCTTCGATCAAGCGCATCTCACCCATGACGCCGCCCTAGGGCGCGTAGACCCCATTTAGCGCTGATTCAGGAGCGGGGAAAGGGGCCGCGTCCGCGAACTCGATGGCAGATTCAACCTCTTGGTCCACGGCGTCCCGCAGCGCCTGGTCCGACTCGTCATCCAGAAGTTCGGCGGAGAGCAGAATGTCCCTGAAGCGGGGCAGGGGGTCAAGTTCCCTTTCCGCAGCCAATTCTTCCGGTGTCCGGTAGCGCAGGTGGTCGTCGGAGCTGGAATGGGGCATCATGCGGATGGTCGTGGCTTCCACCAGGCTAGGTCCGCCGCCAGACCTGGCTCGCGCCACTGCCTCCCGCACGGCCTGGTAGACCGCCAAAGGGTCTAAACCATCCACTGTGATGCCGGGGAAGCCGTATCCCTCGGCCCGTTTGGCGATCTGTGGCTCGGCGCTCTGAAGATTGACCGGGACCGAAGTGGCCCAGCCATTGTTGTTGCAGAAGAAGACCACTGGCAGCCGGTGGACGCCCGCGAAGGCCAATCCCTCGTGAAAATCGCCTTCACTGGCCGACCCTTCGCCGAAGTAGACCATGGTTACAGCGTTCTGGCCCTTGAGTTTGGAGGCCAGAGCGACACCCGACGCTCGAGGGATGGTCGTCCCTACGGAACTGCCCATGGAGATGATTCCCAGTTGCTTGTATCCCCAATGCATCGGCATCTGCCGGCCGCCGCCGTTGGGGTCCGCGGCCTTGCCGAACATATTGAGCATCACTTCCTGGGTGGTCATGCCTTTAACCAACATGGCCCCCAGGCTCCGGGCGTAGGGAACTATGAAATCGTTGGCGATGTCCAGAGCGTAGGCGCTCGCGACATCCGCCGCTTCTTGGCCGTCGCAGGGCATGGAGAACAGAACTCGGCCTTGCCT
>VFHG01000323.1 GCA_009392075.1 SAR202 cluster bacterium | reverse complement strand
CAACTTGATGCGCCCGGCCCTGACCTACAGCCTGGACCTGGGACTAGCCATCAGCAACCATTGCCAGGACATGTCCCTATCATGCAACGGAGTGATGGCCGAAGGCCCGGTGGCGACCCACCTTGGCCTGGACGGCATACCAGCAGCGGCGGAAGAGGCAATGATCGCCAGGGACATCGCCCTGGCCGAAGCCACCGGCGGCCGGCTCCACGTGGCCCACCTAAGCACGGCCGGAAGTGTGCCCCTGGTCCGTGAGGCCAAACTACGAGGCCTTTCGGTGACTGCCGAGGTCTGTCCGCACCATCTGACAACCACCGACCAATGGGTGCTGGGCCGCAAGGGCGAACCGTCCATTGAAGCCGGAAGGCTGGCCTACGACACCAGCACCAAGGTATACCCGCCTCTGCGTTCCCAACGGGATGTTGACGTGTTGATCGAGGCCCTGGCCGAGGGTGTTATCGACTGTATCGCAACCGACCATGCCCCTCACGACCTGACCAGTAAACAGGTTACCTACCAAGAGGCAGCCTTTGGTATCAGCGTGCTGGAAACGGCGTTGGGCTCCCTTTTGCAGATGGTCCATGCCAATAAACTGAGCATGGGAACCATGGTCAACCGGCTGACCACCGGCCCGGCCGCTGTCTTGGGCGAAAGTTACTCAGACCTCGCCTCTCTCCAGCCCGGGACCACTGCCGATGTGGTGCTATTCAACCCAGAACAAGAGTGGACGGTGGACCCTTCCGAGTTCGAGTCCAAGGGCAGGAACACGCCTTTGGAGGGCATAACCCTTAAGGGCCGGGTGGTTGGCACTTTCGCCTCCGGGAACCTGGTCTACCAGAGCCCGGACCTGAAGTTTGACCAGCCCCATGTCAAACCTTAGATGGCGGCCGTGGAGATTCTGATCAAAAATAATAAAAATGGGAAGGTGCGTTAGATTGCACGAGCCAGCCTATCTGGTATTGGAAGACGGTTCTATCCACGAAGGTGTTGGCTTCGGCGCTGAGGCGGACGGCCTTGGCGAAGTAGTATTCAACACGAGCATGACGGGTTATCAAGAAATACTGACCGACCCGTCCTACGCCGGCCAGTTGGTGACCTTCACCTACCCGCTGATCGGCAACTACGGCATCAATCCCGAGGACTTTGAATCGTCCCGAATCCAGGTGAATGGCCTGATCGTCCGTGAGGACTGCGATTTGCCCAGCCACGGGCGCAGCGTCCGCACGCTGCACGAGTTCTTGGAAAGTCAGGGGATCCCCGGCATCGCCGAGATAGACACCAGGGCACTGACGCGGCGGCTGCGCTCCCAAGGCGTGATGCTGGGTACCATCACCAATAGCGACCCGGATGCGGCGCTGAGGCGGCTTCAGGACTCCCCGGCCTACGGAGACCGCGACTACGTTGCCACGGTCACGGCCCCGGAAGAATATGACTGGCCCGCTGAGGACGGTGACTTGGAGAATACCGAGCACCGGATATTGGTTACCGACTGCGGTCTCAAGTACAGCATTCTACGTCAGTTGCGCCGCAGGGGCTGCCGGGTGACAGTGGTGCCGGCGGCCACACCGGCTGAAGAGCTGCTGGCCATGAAGCCTTCCGGGATCCTATACTCTCCAGGCCCCGGCGATCCCAAGATGTTGGACTACGTGGTAGATAACACCCGGAAGGTTTTGGGCCGGGTCCCAGTCATGGGGATCTGCTTGGGACACCAGATAATTTCCCGGGCTCTGGGGGCGGAGACCTTCAAACTGAAATTCGGCCACCGGGGCGGGAACCACCCGGTGAAAGACCTATCTGACGGCCGCGTTTACATAACCGCTCAGAACCATGGTTACGCTGTCAGTCCCGAGAAATTGCCCTCAGGCTTGGAAGTCTCACATATCAACTTAAATGACCAAACTGTGGAAGGATTTCGCCATAAAGACCTTCCCCTGTTTACCATACAATATCATTCCGAGGCTTCACCTGGACCCAGGGATAACGAATATCTCTTCGACCAGTTCATACAAATGGTCGGGGATTTTAACGGTTAGCAGCGAGCCAACTTCGGTCCGAACCCAGAAGCCGAAATACTTTAGCCGGGTGCAAATGCGCCGATCAATAAAGGAGTATGCCCCTGACCCAACGGCGACCTACGAATAGGGCAGATTAAAAAGCCCAACGACTTATTCTTACCCCAACAGGCGCGGTAATTTTTGGAGGATTATTAATGTCTTCATTCGCCATGTTTTTGCTGGAGGGGGGTGTGGATGTGGCGGTGGCGGTTGATTTTGACCGGGTGGCCTCTTTGCTAGAAGAGGAAACAGCCCAATACTCATGTGGTGAGTACATTTACAAAGTGAGAGCAGGGAAAGGGACTCTGGGAAGACGCTGGGACCTGGTGATAAACGCCATGGACCCGGATATGGAGGGCCAGCCCTTGTTTCCCTTAGGACGTATCGAGATCGAGCCGGACGGTGAAGGGATGGTGAACCTGAAAGTCCCACCCCAGATCGAACAGACGGTACACGGAGAGGACGCCGCGGATTGGGACGGCAAACTCTTCGGCTCGTATATCTCCCAATTGTTGAATTCATTGCATTCGCGGCAGTTGATTGATCTGCCCGGAGCGCTACCTATCGGTTGATTCGCAGCGATTCCTGGCTGAGCCGGGCGGTGTATAGCCAAAAGGCACAGCCGGGTATAACATCGGTAGGCACATATCTCAGACCCCAGATGGGGCCGTGGCCGCAGAGCACTGCGGAAAGGGTGGCTGATATAGCAGACAAGCCAAAAAAGGTGCTCGTAATCGGTTCCGGCCCCATTGTTATTGGGCAAGCAGCCGAGTTCGATTACGCAGGCACTCAGGCTTGCAAGTCCCTCAGGGAAGAGGGTGTTACAACAGTCCTGGTCAATTCCAATCCGGCAACGATAATGACCGACCAGGGCATCGCAGACCGTGTTTACATCGAGCCGCTTACTGTGGAGGTCCTCGAAAGGATCATCGAACGGGAGCGGCCCGATGGCATTTTGCCCACCCTCGGCGGCCAAACCGGCTTGAACCTGGCGGTGGCACTGGCCGATGCCGGCGTGCTGGAACGCTATAACGTCGGACTGCTGGGCACTCCTCTGGAGACCATTCGGCGCTCTGAGGACCGGGAATACTTCCGGAATTTTCTACACGAGATCAATGAACCCGAGCCCGAGAACGAAAGCGTAAACACCATGGAAGAGGCCTGGGCCGTTGCCAAACAGATGGGTCTTCCACTGGTAGTGCGGCCCGCCTACACACTGGGCGGCAGCGGTGGCGGTATCGCCAACACCGAAGAAGAATTCGAAAGTTTCGCCCGTTCCGGCTTGGCGGCCAGCCCGATCTCCCAGATCCTGCTGGAACGCTCTTTGGTTGGCTGGAAAGAGGTTGAGTACGAGGTGATGCGGGATAGCGCCGACAATTGCATCACCATCTGCAACATGGAAAATCTGGACCCCATGGGCGTCCACACCGGCGACAGCATCGTGGTGGCTCCTAGCCAGACGCTGAGCGACCAAGAATACCAGATGTTGCGCTCGGCCAGCCTCAAGATCATCCGCGGATTGGGCATTGAGGGCGGTTGCAACGTCCAATTTGCCATGCAGCCCCATCCAAGCGTATCCAAAGCTTTGGGGCAGGAATGGGACCCGAGCTCGCCTTATTTCGTGATCGAGGTCAACCCCAGGGTCAGCCGCAGTTCGGCCCTGGCCAGCAAGGCCACCGGCTATCCCATAGCCAGGGTGGCGGCCAAGATAGCGGTGGGCAAGAAACTGGACGAGATCGAGAATGCCGTTACGAAACAGACCACGGCCGCATTCGAGCCCGCCTTGGACTACTGTGTGCTCAAGATTCCACGCTGGCCCTTCGACAAGTTCCCCCACGGAGACCGGCGCACGACCACTCAGATGAAAGCCACCGGCGAGGTAATGGTCATTGAGCGGTCCTTTGAGGCAGCGCTTCAGAAGGGAGCCCGCGCCTTGGAACTCACCGGCCGGACATTACTCTGGGAGGACCCGTCCTGGCGCACGGCGGGGAATTTATCCCTG
>VFHG01000322.1 GCA_009392075.1 SAR202 cluster bacterium | reverse complement strand
GGTCACAGGTTCGAGTCCTGTACCGCCCACCACGACTAAACCAGAGCCGCTATGGTGGACATATGGGGTCTGCCGAAAGAACGAGATAACGGTACGGATAACAGCCCTACTCGACCACTTTATTATACCCGCGGGGTACGGGAAATTCAGCGGGAATTGTCAGTGGGTAATCCAAGAGTTCAGACGTAGGTTTCGGCTAGTTTTCCAGCCTACGAAGAACCTTCCTCGCGAAGCTCATAAAGAAACACACACAAGCCGGTCGATTAATGCAATCTTGCTCGGACATAGCGTGCGGCCTCCGCTGAGTGGAATAATTCTAAACACAAAATGCCGGCGAGATAATCGCCGGCATTTTGTGTTTACAATCGTTGGAGGTATGGTGTTGGTTAACCCCTGCTGGACTTTAGCCCATCCAGGATGTCTTCCACAACCTTTTCGATTAAAGGCAGATATTTGGAGGGGGCATCTGCAATCTTCCGATAGACTCGGCCAGCGGCATCGGGGGCGCCTTTCCGCCCGTATGCGGCAGAGGCTTCGGAGATTCGCCCATCGACCGGTTCGTTCCCCTGCTCCAAGTCACCTTCTTCAAGGGTGAGAAACCAGCGAATCGGTTTGTCGTATAAATCGCAGAGCTTATCGAGAAGGTGATCTGGTACCGCACGTTGGGAGCGTTCCCATCTATGGACCGTCATCCAAGAAACGCCGATGCGCTCGGCGACTTTTTCCTGGCTTAATCCTGTTCCGTTACGCGCTCTGCGGAGGCGCCCACCGAGACCCGGAATGCTGATTCTCATATATCGTATTGCCCCGTTCGTTTGCTTGGTTTATTACAACCAATTGTCGCAAACGTTAGAATTCGCTCCCATATCCACACTGGTAAGCGAAAAACCTAATCCGAGTCGATAGCTAGAATTTCGAAGTTAGGCACAATTGTTTGTATGAATAACGTAAGAATCCTAACCTAGGCTGAAACGGTAATGACGTCATTGACGGTGGTTGCGGAGAGCATAATTTCCACTTTTTATTCGAATCTGGGATGTCCGCCACACTGTTTTATGGGATAACTGTAGTCGACTTTCCGCAATCTGCTATGTTAATTGGCGTATAGTTCCGTAATAGTCTCGTGTGGATATTGGATTCGAAATTTCAAGCATCAAGCGAATGAGATTAGTTTCAGCACATTATCACCTGGCACGTTGTGTTCTAGGCCTAAGCCTTTTGGATGCCGGACTATGGTGAGGAGATGATTGACCTAGACGATCAATCTAGTTACGAAAAGTTTGACCCCTCGGGTCTGCGCTGGCGGCTCCAGGGCATGCCCGCTCAATGCAGTCAGGCATGGAGCGAAGCCAGGAAGACGCAATTCCCTGACGAATGGCAGCACTGCACTGAAGTGATCGTTGCCGGGATGGGCGGCTCCGCTATTGCTGGAGACCTGGCTGCCGACCTTGCGGGCCGGGGCTCTGGCGTCCCTATAAGAGTCGTGCGAGATTTCCATATCCCCGGCCTCCTCTCCGAAACCCGGCCAAATCAACCGCTCAAGCCGGGGCAACTCGTGATCATTTGTAGCTTTTCCGGTGAGACGGAAGAGACGCTTGCCATGTTCAATCATGCCCGTTCAGCAGGCTCTGCTATGGCCGTCATCACCGGCGGCGGCGAGTTGGAACGCCGGGCAACCGATGCTAGTATTCCTATAATGACCGTTGACGCGCCAGGCGAGCCTCGCAGCGCGGTTGGTTACAACCTTCTGCTGTTGGCTTCATTATTGGACCGCATCGGCGTTATAAATATCTCTGACCAAGCGGTGGCAGAAGCAGTCGAAGCTGCCGAATCTATGGTGGCAAAAGTCGGGACCGCAGTGCCCGAGGAAACAAACTTGGCAAAATCGTTGGCTAGAGACCTGCTGGGCCGTCTTACCCTCGTCTACGGCGGCGGTAATCTCTCCGGAATGGCCCTCAGGTGGAAAACGCAGATAAACGAGAACGGCAAGTCCTGGGCATTCGCCGAATTTTTCCCGGAATTGCTCCACAATACGGTGGAGAGCTTCCCCGGCGGACCGGAGATAAGGAAACGGACCACCGCCCTTCTACTGAAACCGCACCAAGCCAGCCCAGAACTTGAACGCAGATATGCAGTCTTGGGCGAGACTTTAGACCAGTCTGGCATCGATCGCCGAACGTTGACTGGAGTGCCGGGTAAACCGCTAGCCCAATCGCTTTCTATGATTGTTCTCGGCGATTACCTCAGTTATTACATGGGCCTTTTGAACGGGATTAACCCGTCTGAGACACCCAGCATCGATCTCTTCAAAGAAAGATTGTCCTCGTCAGACTCCGTTTAATCTTAGGCTGATCGCTATCTGGCGCCTGATGCGGACGTTACCGGCACCCAGGCGTGTTGACATCAGCCACCCCGTGGGTCAAAATCCCAGATAAGCCCTAGCTCAGGTTGGAAAGGAGTTAACCTATGTTGAAAGTAGGCCATGTAGTGGTTCGCCCCGGTAGAAAAGCTGGAATGGATCCGGTTGAGATACCCGTACCTGAGGAGCTGGTAACGGTTCCTGGCATCCCAATGGTTAGCAAAGACATCGATTTTTACAGTAGAGAATATCCTCTGGTCCGCCAACAGGTCGAGCACGGCGCCGATACCGAATGGGCGCCCAGCGTCGGCACACCGGCCATGCAGAAATACCACCACGAGCACCAAGCCGTGATGGAAGAGTTCTACCCCAGCATGAACCGGACCGGCGACTTGGAGCCGACCGGAAAGCCCTCTGGCGCCGATGTCACCCAGTTGATTCGTGACAAAGCCGTGGAGATGGGCTTCCTAGACGTTGGTTTCACCGACCACGATGTCCGGTTCATCTACCAAGACCGGAAAGACCACGCCAAGTACCCCAACGCGATCTGTCTGGCGCTGGAGCAGGACTTCGAAGAGACACAAACGGCGCCCAGCATGGCTGCGGAACACGGTCATTACGGCACCTACGAGGTTCAAGCGCCCATGGGCCTGCGGATGGTCGATTACATCCTGTCTCTGGGTTACCACGCACAGCTTCACGGCCCCAGCAACCATAGCGCTGCGACCATCCCCATGTTCGTCGCCGCCGGCCTAGGCCAATTGGGAGCCAACGGCCAATTGCTCACTCCCCATGCCGGCGCCCGTTGCCGGCTCCAGATCATCACCACCGACGCCCCGGTGAACTTCGACGAGCCCATTGACTATGGCTTCCACGCTTTTTGCCAGGTTTGCCAGGTCTGCGTTAACCGTTGTCCCGGACGCGCTCTGATGCGCGAGAAGATCTGGTGGCGCGGCGTCGAAAAGAACAAGCTCATTTACAAGCGCTGCCGGCCCGTGATGTCGCGGTACGAAGGCTGCGCCATCTGCATGAAGGTCTGCCCGATCAACAAATACGGGGCCAAGGCCGTCATGGAGTACTACATCGAGACCGGCCAGGTATTGGGCAAGGGCACCCACGACTTGGAGGGTTACACCCTCCACGAAGAGAGCACTGGCAAATACGTCACCGGATACTTCGGTCCCGGTGAATTGCCGACGTTCGATGCCGATTTCTTCAAGATTCCCAATGGGACCAGGGAGAACGCTGCCCTTGACGAGCTGATCGAGCACATCGAGAGCAAGAACGACGGTCTCAACAAGGAAGAAGACGACAAAGCATTGTTTGACTTCCGAGACCGGCTGCGCTTTATCCTCCACGGTGAGGTCAGCGACAGCACGATGTTCTAGGCCCACCAGCCAGCATATTTCACGCCAAAAAGAGGGAGCAAGCATCGGGCTTGCTCCCTCTTATTTTTGTAGGGACGCGGCGAATCAAAATTCCCGCCTCTAGACATCTTTTAGGATTAGAAAGTATCTTTGCTGTGCAATATTTGACCGCGCTGAGTATGGAGCTGTTTATGGCTGTAGATTGGACCGTTGAGGGGGACTTATTCGAGGGTTGCAATTGCAGCTTGCTGTGTCCCTGCCACGTGTCATTCCGGCAGCCACCTACAAACGGTTTTTGCGACACCATCTGGGCCGTAACCATAAAACAGGGCCGCTACGGCGATGTGGACTTGGCCGGTTTAAATGCAGCTATCTTCCTGCATTGCACGGGTAATATGGCCGACGGAGATTGGACCACGGTCTTGTACGTGGATGACAGGACCACTCCAGAGCAAGATAAGGCGATTCAGGCGATATTTTCCGGCGAGGATGGTGGGCCCTGGGAAACTATGTCCCAGTTCTATAGGGATGGGAAATATCAGTCGGTCGTGAGGGTGCCGTTGGAAGTCACGATCGACGGCCGCACCCGGACGATCACCGCCCCGGACCGGTTGTTCTTGGAGATGCAGTCCCTCCGCGGCGGAGAGGACCGGCAGGGCGTGGTTACCATCAACAACCTTCGGAACGTGATCCATGGGAATGAACACGTTCTAGGACTTTCCAACTTTAAAGTCGACGATGAGACCATGACCTGGGAATACCAGGGCAAGCACGGCCTCTATAGCGAATTCAACTGGTCGGGGTCTTAGTCGCCGGATAGCCGGTCCAGATAGACCTGGCCGTCTTTCATCACCAGCCGGATCCGCTTTTTGTCCTGCAAGACGGAAATATCGGCCAAAGGGTCTCCATCAACCACGATCAGGTCGGCCGACTTTCCGGTTTCTATCGTCCCGATGCTGTCGTCCAGCCCTAAGCAACCGGCAGCCCAGCCGGTGGCCGCTACCAACGCCTGCATCGGCGTCATACCGGCGGCAACCATCAGCTCCAATTCCTTGGCATTATTGCCGTGCTCCCAGCCGCCTGCGTCCGTGCCGGCAACCACTTTCACCCCGGCCAACATGGCTTGCTGAACGGTGTCGATGTGTTGCTGCCGGAATTCCTGGGCCTCCGCCTGGGCGTGGGAGTTTCCCTGGGTGGCGTGGAAGGTGAATACCGTGAACGTGGGCACTAGATAACTGCCCTGGTCCGCCATCATCTTTAAGAGATCAGGCTCCTGACCCAAAAGGCAGCCGTGCTCGATGGAGTCCACACCGGCCTCGATGGCGGTGCGGAGTCCGGGGCCGCCAATGGCGTGGCAGGCCACCGTCTTGCCGTGGATATGGGCCTCGTCAACCAAGGCTCGGACCTCATCCGGGTCGTAGGAACGGATGGAGCCACTCTGGGTCGCCCGGCCGAAGCCCGTATTGAAGAACTTGATCACGTCGGCGCCCGCCCGCACCACTTCCCGCACCATGGCCCGCACTGCATCAGGGCCGTCGGCGATGCCCCTGGGTAGGTTAGGGTCTGGCGAAGTGGGTTGGTGATGCCCAGATGGGCTGGAACGGTCTTGAGTCCCCTGAGTGGGCGATAATGGGCTGGTGGCCAACTGTAACCGAGGCCCGGTGATGAGACCCTGCTCCATCGCCTGTTTGTAGCCCACATCCAGCCAACCACAGTCCCGGATGGCCGTGTAGCCGCTGAGCAGGGTTTCTTCCATCACCTTGGCCACCCGCAAGACGCGGGCGCTGCGCGGCTCGGCCAATCCCCAACGCCCCATAAACTCGTATCCGAATGACGTCAGGTGGTCGTGGCAGTCGATGAGGCCGGGGAGCAAAGTCAGGCCGGTTACGTTAACAATCGGGCAGTCCGGAGGCAAAGTCACGGCGCATCGGGGGCCGACCGCCTCGATGCGGCCTTGGCCATTGACCAAAACCGAGGTATCGGCCAGAGGGGTTCCACCGGCGCCGTCGATCAGGTTTCCGCCGGTGAAGGCCAGCATCTTTCCCTGGTTCTGTGCCAACGGTGGCGGAACTAGATCGCCTGCCAGAAGCGGCGGCCCTGTTCGCGGACGATCTTGCCGAATCCGGGCCGGGCCAGGTGGACGGCGGCCACGGGGATACCCTCCCGTTCCAGGCGGTCCATCATCTCGCGGCGGGTGATTCGTGTCTGAACCGGGTCGATATCGGCACGGGATACCCAATCGGCGTTCTCGATCTGGGCGGTGTTGTGTAGGACGTCACCCAGCACGAGACCGTTCTCGCCCTGGGATGAGATCAGCAAGCTCATGTGGCCTGGGGTGTGGCCCGGCGTGGCCAGGGTCGTGATCTCACTGGTTATCTGGTGGCCGTCTTCCATGAGGTTCAGCACACCCAGATCTTCCAGCGGCCAGATGCATTCCGGAGCGTTGGGGAACCGGTCCTCGATCAAAGCCGGGTCGTGGCAGGCCTCCCAGTCCTTAGCGCTGACGAAGTACTGGGCGTTGGGGAAGGTGGGGGTGTACTTGCCGTCTTTGGAAATAAGGTTCCAGCCGATGTGGTCCCGGTGAGCGTGGGTCATGACCACCATGTCTACATCCTCGGGCTGGAGGCCGTGGGCTTTCAAGTCGTCCAGCAACTCGCCCCAGGGCGTTTCGGGGGTCTGCTTGGGTCCCAGCCCGGTGTCGACGGCGATGGTATGGCCGTCCGACTTGATTAGGAAGCAGGCCAGGTTGAAGCTGACGCCGTTTGAGGCCGATAGATGGGCTTCCTGCCCCTTCCAGTCCTCCGCAGGGATGTCGGGGAAGAAATTACAAAGGTCGAACTCCAACACTCCGTCTGAAAGAGAGGTGATTTCTACTTTGCCGATGGTCATTTTATCGTTTGGCAATACGACACTCCTATTAGGCCGGTAGTTACAGCGTGACCGGCCGATTATAAACGGGGCCACAAGCAGTGGCAATCACTACGGAAAAGCCCCTCGTTCCTAAAGAAGGGTAGGAAGGATTTTAGTAGTTCCCCAGTCACAATAACCAAACCCGGAATATTACCCCCGGTGGTCGGCCACCACCCTGCCTGCCTTCATCACCAACTCCAGGTTTCGGATGTTTTCAATGTCGTCCAGTGGGTTACCGTCGACCACTATAAGGTCGGCTAGTTTGCCTGGTTCCACCGTACCCAGTTCCGGCCCTACTCCGCACATCTCGGCCGCATTCTTGGTGGCGGCGGTCAGCGCCTGCCACGGCGTGGCTCCGCACTTGACCCAAAGGCCCAGTTCCAGCAATGCCGAATCCCGCATGGGCGATATGTCCGACCCCAAGGCCATTCTGACCCCGGCGGACAGAGCCTTTTGGAAGGAAGCCCGGTGCTCTGCGGCGGCGGCATCGGCACGGATCACCAGGTCCGGCGCAAGCTGTTTTTGGGCGGCCCAGGCCTTCTCGTGCTCGGTCGTGGCCAGGTTGGGGGAGAGTTGGCTGATGCTAAGGGTGGGCACGTACCATGTGCCGCTGCTGACGAAGTCGGTGATGCAGTCCTCGTCGGTGATGTAGGCATGCTCCACAGAGTGGGCGCCCAGCTTTATGGCCATCTTGACTGCTTCGGGGTTGGTGGCGTGAGCCATCACCGGAAAGTTGCGCTGGCGGCACAGGGCGAAAGCCGTCTCAATCTCCTCTGGCAGCAAGAACGATTCGGTGTGCCGGTCCCACCGGGGCCCCATGATGCCGCCCGTAAGGTTGAGCTTTATGTGGTCCACGTCGTGCTTCATCTGGTCGCGGATTGCCTCGGCGTAACCGTAAGGGCCATCGCATTCCCTGGCGTGGCCGGAGGTCAAAAAGTGGCCGCCGGTGGTGGTCAGGAAATTCCCGCAGGCAAAGACCCGAGGCCCAGCCGGCCCCGGCCCGGAAAACGCCTTGCGCCAGGCCACGTCCATGAAATCCCGGGCCCCGCCACTGCGCACAGCAGTCACCCCAGCCTCGATCATGCCCCGCTGCAAGTTCTGGCCGAAGTCGGCAGTGATCTGAGCCACGGTGGTGCCCGCGGGAACAGGGTGCTGTGGATGGATATGCACGTCCCACAGTCCCGGTATTAGGTAGGAGCCAGCCAGGTCGATCACCCGGTCTTCGGAGTTGTTGGTGGGTGGCCCGCCGTCCCTTATCTCTAGTATCCGCCCGTCCTCTATGACCACGGTCGCCTGGGTCTTGGGGTCGGGGTTTACACAGTCAATCACGTTGGCGTTGGTCAGTATCAACCGCAAGGTGGTTTCTCCTTCCAAAAAATCTAAATCGGATTATTTAAAGGTGATGCACCGGGCTGGGTCCGATTCGGCCAGCACCGGCGCAGGGTGGCTGGTGTGGATGTAGTCGGCCAATAACTTGCCGGCCATCGGTCCGCGTCCAAACCCGGATGACGCCAGGCCCGTCAGAATGAAAAGGTTCTTGAATCCGGGGACCTTACCGATGATCGGCTTGCCGTCCATGGAGAATGGCATCATACCGGACCAAGTGCGGCTGATGGGCAGCTTGGCCACCAGAGGAATCACCTCCGACGCCTGCCCCCGGTTCACCTCGATTCCCTCGGCGTTCTGAGAGTAGTCATAGCCCACGGATTGGCGGTCGCCACCGAAGATTATCTCACCGTTCCTACTTTGGCCGCCGTAGAGGTGGCGGGTTATCCGGGTATCTCCGTGGTGGGTTATCTCCGGCGGATGGTCGTGACTGGGTGGTTGGTTGCTCCAATCGAACGGTGATTCCATGGACCCGATCAGATGGAAGATGCTGGGTGGGACGGGCTCGGTGGCCCACATCTGGCCTCTGATGGGGGTGATGGGAATATCGATTCCCAGCATATCGCCCACCGGCCTTGACCAGGCGCCCACCGCCAACGCCAGGGTTTTGGCCCTGAATTCACCCTGGCTAGATATGACCTGCCAAGAGCCGTCCTGCTGCTGAGATAATCCTTTAACGTCGTGGCCGGTTTTGATGTTGGCGCCCAAAGCGGCGGCGGCCTCACTGAACGCCAGGGTAGCTTTGGTTGGGTTGGCCTTGCCGCGCTTGGTCAGGAACATGAAACCGGACAAGGACTCCGACGCCTCGGGTTCGAAGGCTCGGGCCTCTCGTGCTGTTAGGAACTCTATGTGGTAGCCCTCGGACTGTAGACGAATCACTCGGTCGCGCGTAAAATCTGCCTGTTCAGGCGTGTGCACCGCCTGCAATCCGCCCGGCGCATGGAACTCTATGTCGTACGCCATGTCCAGTTGCAGGGTCTTGAATATCTCGAAGCTGCCCGCGGTCAGGTACGATTGCAGATCGGGGTTGTTGCCCCAGCCGAGCCCACCCAGCCCGCCTGCGTTCACTCCAGACGCTTCCCCGGCAATCTCCCCTCGCTCTAACAGTGTGACCCGTTCGCCCTGTTGCGCCAAGTGAAAAGCGGTGGTAACGCCAGCTATACCGCCGCCTATGACTAGTACATCTGATTCATTGGATTCAACCAAGGGTATCTCAGACCTCTATCAGACCTCTAAATGAAATGTGAGCCAATGATAGGCGCGGTCTTATAACGGGTCAATGATAGCTTTTGCCGCAAGACGAAAACACGCATGGGAGAATGTAAGGGTGAGGGCGCCGGTTCTTCGCAAGTCATGTCCGAAGGCTAAGGAGCGGTCGGACGAAATAACAAGAGGGGCGTCCTTTTTCATCGGTACGCCCCTCTCAACCAAATTTGTATACCCCGAGCACCTACGCGGTGGGGGCCGGGGTCAGGTCACTGAGGTCTTTGACCTCGATGTTGGAGACCAGGACTGTCAGATCGTCCATCCGGCGCACTTCAAATTCCATGAAGTCGTCGTCTACGACCATGTACTTGGAGACTACTTCCCAGATCTCTTTCTTCATCTCCTCCAACTTCTCCGGGGCCAGCTCCAGCCGGTCTTGGATCAAAACAAGCTTGAGCCGTTGTTTGGCCGTGTCTTTGGAGAGCATCTCGGTGGCTTGGTCCAATTCTTTGCCGCTAATATTGAAGAGCCAACGTAGTAGTTCACGCATGCGAGTAGGCCCTCCCGCTCATGCCGACCATCCCTTTGAATCGGGAGAATAGGCCGGTCTTAGGTTCTAGGTCCATCAACGGGACCTCTTCGCCGTCCACCCTGGCCGCGATCCGGAGGAACGCTCCACCGGCTGCGGACTTAGAGTTGTGGACCACTGGGATTCCCCGGTTGGCTGCTACCACGGTGTGTTCGTCGGCGGGGACTAGGCCAATGATCTCAACCGCCAACAGGCTCTCGACGTCCTTCTGGTCCATCATGTCGCCGCGTTTGACCATCTCATAGGCGATGCGGTTGATGATGAGCTTTGGCCGGTGCAGACCCGATGACTCCAGCAGACCGATAACCCGGTCGGCGTCCCGGATGGCCGAGACCTCCGGAGTGGTCACGATGATTGCTTCCTGGGCTGCGGCCGTGGCGTTCTTGAAGCCTTGCTCGATACCTGCCGGGCAGTCGATAAGCACATAATCAAACTCTTTTTCGAGTTCTTCGCACATCTCCCTGAGCTGTTCCGGCGAGATGCTGTTCTTGTCCCGGGTCTGGGCCGCGGGGATCAGATACAGCTCGTAGTCGTGTTTGTCGGCGATCATGGCTTGGTTCAGCTTGCAATCGCCTTCTATAACGTTCACAAGGTCGTAGACGATGCGGTTCTCCAGACCCATGATCACGTCCAGATTACGGAGGCCGATGTCGGTGTCGACCACCACCACCCGATGGCCGCGCATGGCCAGGCCGGTGCCGATGTTGGCGGTAGCGGTGGTCTTGCCCACCCCGCCTTTGCCCGACGTTATTACGATGGTCCTACCCTTCATAAGGTACTCCTTTGTTATATCTCGCAAACCGGCCCGCGAAGGGCGCTAGGTGGATCGAACGGCTACGCACGTAGGCGATCTGGGGGCCAGTGGCAGACGATTTGGGCTTGTGCCGCGCCGAGGTCGGGGCGACTCCGTGGTATTTACCGATCTGGAACCGTGCCGAGGGAAGCTCCAAGGCGATGATCACTGCCTTGTTGTCGCCGGACGCGCCGGCGTGGACGAATCCCTTGAGTGAGCCTAAAACTACGATGTCGCCGTCGGCTCTTATCTCCGCGCCGGGGTTAACGTCCGCCAACACCACCACATCTCCGTGGTGATGCAACGACTCACCCGAACGGAAGGTGGACTTGATGAAAAGGGCCTCAGTGATGTTCCGGTTGCGTGCTCCGTTCTTGTTGTGCTTAGCCTTGAGGCTCTCGATGATTGACTCAACGGCAGATAGAGACTCCGCTGCGGTGTCCGAAGCTGGCTCCGGGATTTCAACTTCATTGTGTGCAACCGGTGGTGCGACGGGTTGCTTGGCTGGAGATGGCGCTGATTTTGGCGACGCGGTTGTTTTGGCCGGTTTGGCTTCAATCTGAAAGTCGCCGCTGCCCAGGGACTCGGGAGAGCACCAGAAGCGGGTAATTGTAAGCCCCGAATTAGCCTCGATGATTGACTTGATCTGGGCTAGTTCGTCTCTGTCCAACATGCGTTGGCCGACGTTGATGGTGATGTCGCCCTTGGACCACAGGCCACTCTGCTTGGAGAGATAATCCCGCAGCTCACCAGCCACAACATCGAAGGGGGCATTTTCGTCGATGACAAAGGCCACGTCTGTCCCTCTGGCAATGACCTGCACTACGCCGGTCTTTAGCAAGGGACCCCCGAGACTAGCCATGGGGTGAATCGATGATTTCTAGATGACATTCCGCCCACTCCCACTCGCACTTTTTGTCACTAAGATTATTTCAGCCGGACAGGCTCCGGCACAACGATTTATTGGTCAGATTTTAAACAAATTTTAAGATTATGTCTAATCTTGAGGCTAAATAGCTAAACCATATCCGTAACGTAGGTACGAACCACCCTGGTTTTCCATCGAACTCATGGCGTGGAAATCCCAAACGACAATGCCACCGGGAGGGCGAAAAGTTCCGCAGTTCTTCGAGTCGTCGCCGCACAATAGTGAAGAGATCCTTCGGCTGTGGCCTCAGAATGACAATCTGCGGGTAAGAAGTATGGCTAGGTGGCGCTAATCGCGCGTCCCGAACAAGGCTACTGAGCAGGTGAACGAGCCGGGGCGGCCTCCAAGGTTGTGGGTTAGGCCTAGGGTGGGGTCCTTTAGCTGGCGTCCTTCGGCCTTGCCTTGTAGCTGCTTGTAGACCTCGTAGATCATGCGTATTCCGCTGGCGCCGATGGGGTGGCCGAAACATTTCAGCCCACCGTCGGTGTTCACCGGCAACTCGCCTTCCAG
>VFHG01000321.1 GCA_009392075.1 SAR202 cluster bacterium | reverse complement strand
ACTTTCCATGCGATCAATAACATGTGCTCACACATGAAGGGTAGACTCGCAAAAAGCTGGCTCGACGATGTCGAAGTTATATGCCCGTTCCACAGTTCTAGATTTAGTGTCGTCACGGGAGAAGCATTGACTCGCCCAGCAACGAAATCGGTACAAACCTACGAAGTCCGCATCTCAGGCGAGGAGATTCTGATTAAGTCTGCCAACGTTTGATTTAACACCCGCTTTACATCACATACTCGATATTTCTACCGAGGTGCCAGGCATCGGTAAATCCGCCTACATCTAGACCACCCTCTATTTGGTCACGCAGCATCGCCTGATGCCAATGGGTCCTGGGATTGAAAAAAGCTGCCCACTTTTAGGCACGAAAGCCGTCCGTTTTTAGCCGCACCAAGATCGGTTCGGTAAAAGCAGCAAGCCGCTTGGTGAAAATGATTGAGCCGCTCGTTGAAAAATGAAAATCAATGGATCATGACGAAATGCAACTATCGTTTAACGAGGATCCGGCGGATTCTCAATTTTCATCGCGGGTACACAAAAATGAGGTTGTCGTGAAGTTAGCGGAGATTCCAAGCGTTAAATAATTTCGCAGGCAGTCCAGTAGATTAAGGGGGACGTTGTGGTCGTCTCCATCGGCACCATGAATCGGATCATAGTTGAGAATCTGCGCCGGTTCTAAAAAGGGAAGTAGGCCCATCGAATAAATCTAAAATTTGCTATTCGATCGACGCTCGAACTCTGCGGTCTGTTAGACCCTCAATCAGAGGGCTGATCACGCTCTTCGACTTGACGTTGATGCACGCCGGCAGCCCGCTGGCGAAGGCGCGCTCCATAGCAGACGACAGGTCTTCCATATCTTCCACCGTTTCGCCGTACCCTCCGAGGCCCACGACCATCTTGTCGAAGGGGATATCCCTGAAATCCGTCTTGAACGACTGGCCGTTCTTGAACAGCCTCATCTGCTGTTGTTTGATCGAACCGAAACCCCGGTTGTTGTCGACGACCACCGTGATCGGCACCTCGTTGGCGAAGGCCGCCTCAATGCTCAGCCCCCCTGCGAGAAATGCTCCGTCGCCCGAGATGAGCACGACCCTGCTTTCTGGGCTTTCCATCTTGGCGGCGACCGAGAAAGGGATTCCCACACCTAGTATGCTCAACGGTCCTGGGTGCAACACCCCGCGCAACCTCTTGCCCTCTGCAGCGGCCATGTTGAGTGCGATCTCAGCCCAGAAATGAGTGTCGCCGCCGTCAATGACCAGATAATCGTCTTCATTCAAAGATTTCATTATCTCGCGCGATATCTTGAGGGGATGCAAGGGGCCGTCGCCATCCTCCTCCAACATCTTGTTCATACCCTCTGCCCAGTCCCGCCGCCGCTGCCGGTTGGTCTCGATCCACTCTGAGCCTACCTGTAGTTGCTCGGCGGTGGCCATCTCTCCCAGCGCCGTTAGCACCGCGCCGGGATCGCCAAGGATACGAACATCGGCCACATGGTTGTCGGCCAGTTCTTCTGTAGACCCATTGACGCAGACCAACGTGGCATCCTCGGGAAACAATGGAGGATTGCCGAAGTTCAGTAGGTTGTCCAAGGGACAGCCGATAACTAGGATGACATCGGCCTCGTTCAGGGCGGTCTCCGATGGCGGGTTCAGGTGGATATCGACGATTCCCAGAGAGACTTCGCTGCCGATGTCCAGCACCTTTTGATGGTACGGCGCGTTGTAGACTGGAATCCCAAGCTGGGCGGCCAAACTCTCCAATTGCGCTTCCGCGCCCGACCACCAAACGCCGTTCCCCGCCACGATCACGGGTTTTTTTGCATCCCGCATTATGCCTTCCAGTTGATGCATATCATCGGGACTGGGGGACGGCCGGTGGACCTCACGCCGCGATAGCTTGAACGCCCGTTCACCTTCCTGGGTCTCTGGTTCATAGGACGAATAGAGAAGATCGACCGGGATGCTGATATGCACCGGACCCGGATTCCCGTTCACTGCCATGTCGTAGGCCTTGTCCACGGCCTCCGCGATGCGTTCACCAGCGCTCACGGATATGGTGTATTTGGTGATTGGCTCGGAGATCCGGTTGTGGTCCATCTCTTTGAACCCACCTCGGCCATCGCGTTTCAAAGTGCTGGCGCTGGTGATGAAGATCACCGGCGACCGCTGGAAATACGCTTCCGCCATCGCCGGGACCGCGTTGGCGAATCCCTCCGGACCGACCAGGCACACGACGGGTTTTCGGTTCAATCGTGCCCAGGCGTCGGCCATGTTTCCAGCCACTTGTTCATGGGGAAGGTTCACAACGGGAACCTCGTACTCCATCAAACCCTCGAGCACAGTATTTATGAAACCACCGCTGAGGGTATAGACCATCTCTATCTGCTTCTCGGCAAGCGCTTTCGCCAGCAGTATCCCGCCCCTGACCTTTGTAGAAGACTCGTCTGTGCTCATTGACTCTCTACATACTCCGTAATGCCGGTTCGGACCCGTTTACTCCACCAATACCCGTACCTGTTGGGCCATGTTGTTGCCCATTCCTTGGGCGTTCCAGAACTGTTCGATGGGCTGCACGTTTTCGTCTGTGTCGGTGGCCCTCACGGAAAGGGTATGCCATCCGGGGACCGCGTTCCACTCAAATGACCAGGGTCGCCAGGCAAAGGTTGAGGCCTGCTCGCCCAGCGTAGCATCGGACCAACCTAAGGCACCGTCGACGCTGACTTCCACTCGAGATATTCCCAGACGGCCGGCCCAGGCCCTTCCGGTGAGCAGATGTGTCCCGGCGGTGGCCAAACGATTCCTTGTTAACGTATCCGGGATGCCAGGAGGGACCATCAACGCCCGGACACGAATTAACGTCACAGGCTCACCGGGTTCGCCTCTGGCCTGGGTGTAGCGGTAGGAGGTTGTCATCTGAAATCCCTGAAACTCTTCGCCAATGGCCTCGATCGAATCGAGCCATTTGACGCTGGCCATCCCATACCAGCCTGGCAAAAGAAGCCTAAGGGGGTAGCCATGCTGGGGTTGCAACGCCTGCCCGTTCATCTCATAGACCAACATCATCTCTTCGCGGTTGGCTTCTTCCA
>VFHG01000320.1 GCA_009392075.1 SAR202 cluster bacterium | reverse complement strand
GGTTAGGTCTTATTCACCATGGGGCAAGGGCCGGGAGACTAGGTCTTCTATGCGCGCCCGCGTCTTGTCTTGGTCGAAACCACGCAACAGGTTGATGCGGTTCCGGTTGGGGTCGCCGCCGTGCCAGTACTCGTAGACCTCTTGGCGCATGCCGGATGATGAGACTGCCAGGTCGTGGGCCAGCCGGTACAGCCGGGACTTGTACTCAGCGCCAACGCCCTTGCCACGCATGTACCGGTCCAAGTATGGCCGCAGTTCCGGGCTTGCCAGGTCGTTTTCACTGGGCTGCATGATCAAGCCCGAGCCAGAGACCTCCCGCAGTATCTGGACCATCCTGGCGGAGGTCTGGGCGAAATAGATGTTCATGCCGGTCATCGAGCCCAGGGACATCACGCCGCCTTCTCCCATATGGGCGCCGTGCTCCACACCGTCCATAGCGTGAAGCCACATCTCGGTGTAGGTGACCATTTCTCCGATCTTCGCGGCCACCTCGCGGTAATCCAGCACGCCGATGGCCTCGGCGATCATGGTCGCCACCGTTGTCATTACCTTCATGCGCTCGTGGATCCGGCAGAGATTGCCCCATTCGGTGAAATTGATTCCGGCGGAGAAATCCCGCTGTAACGGAGCTGATTCATAGAGCATGAACACCCGGTCCCACGGGACGAGAACGTTTTCGAAGAACAGCATAGAGTCCTGCTCGTCGTAGGGCACGCCCAAAGGATGTCCGTAGCTCCCGTTCCAAAGAGAAACTGGCTCTCGGCACAGGATCTTCATGCCAGGACTGTTGGTGGGGATGGAGAAAGCCAATACGAACCGGGGGTCCGACCGTTGGGCGAAGGTTGCCGACAGGGACACGTAAGTTTCGTTGCTGATCGGCGCTGCGGTGGCCAACTGTTTGCCGCCGGTGATGATGATCCCTTCAGAAGCTTCTTCAACCACGTGCAGCGCCAGGTCCTCTTCCCTCTGGGCGCGTTGCTCGTTCTGGGGTTGCTCGCTGCGGTCTACTTGGGGGTCGCCCAAGGCATGGGTCAGGAATAGGTCGTTCTCCATGCAGTAACGGTGGTAGTTGACCACGTTATCGCCGAAATCGCAGTGGGGGTTTTTAACAATACTCAACCGCTCCCTCGCTTTGTACAGGGAGATGATGTACGGCGCCAACACGTCGGGGGCGCGGCCCAGTTGACCCCAACTCTGACTGGTCCAGACCTCGCTGTTCCGCCTTTTCCGCTTGAGGTCGTCTTCGGACCGGGCGAGCATCCAGGATACGCTGCACCGGTTGCCCGACTCCGGAGACTCGAAGGTCATCACGTCTTTGAATTCCGGGCTGTGCTGGAGATCGTAGATGCGGGCCAGCTCATTGACCATTCCCGAGAACGCCGGGTGGGAGGGGACGTCGTCGATGCGCTGGCCGTCCAGCCAGACTTCGCGGCCGTCTCTCAGACTCTCTATGTAGCGTGCGCCAGTCATGGCGCCCTGGGCGGTGGTGATGTCCAGGGCCATCATTTGTCTCCTTATTGTATCGCGTTGAGCCGTATCTCGTGTGTCTATAACTGCAGGAAACGCGGGCGGCAAATTGCTCTTCGACTAAAAGGTAACTGGTAGGGTCGTGAGACCTCGCAGGACTGGATGATTCCGCCACTCTAATCCCGGTTCTTCCAGACGCAATTCCGGCATCCGCCTCACCACCGAGCCAATGACGGCCTGCGCTTCCATGCGGGCCAATGTCGCACCTAGACAGAAGTGGATACTAAACCCGAAGCCCAGGTGCCGTCCCTCGTTCCGTTGGATGTCGAACTGGCCCGGGTTGTTGAATTGCGCCGGGTCTCGGTTGGCGGAGCCGATGTTCAAAGAAAGGCGTTCTCCCTTGGCGATCTGCTTGTCACCGATCTGCAAGTTTTCCAATGCGATCCGTGATACCGCCTGGACCGGGCCGGTGTAACGGATAATCTCTTCCACGGCCGATTCGATCAGCGCGGGGTCGTGCCGCAGCCGCTCCAGTTCCGACGGGTTTTGAAGTAGTGCTAGGATGCCGTTTCCAATCAGATTGGTCGTGGTTTCATGCCCAGCGAAGATCAGCATGGCGCACATGGAATACAGTTCATCCTCGCTGAATGTATCGCCCTGGTCTTCAGCGGTTACCAAAGCGCTGAACAGGTCGTCTTTCGGATCCGTTCTTCTCTGCGTGGCTGTTTCCCGGAGGAACTCTTTCAACTTGGCCATGCTCTGGATCACTGGGCTGACGTTTTCTTCCGCCTCTCGGATGTACCCCGCAAATGTGGCAATGTCGTTGGACATCTTCTTGAAGGTTTCCCGGTCTCCGCCGGCGACACCCAAAATCTCAGTAATCACCATCGCCGGCAGCGGATAAGCCAGTTCGGAGATGACCTCCATGCTGCCGTGGTTTTGGATGTCGTCCAGCAAGTCGTCCGCAGCGTCTTGGATCTGAGAGCGCATTCGTTCCAACACTCCGGGTGTGAACGCCTTATTCGCCAAAGCCCGGAGGCGTGTGTGGTCGGGGGGGTCTGAGAAGAGCATCATGTCTAGGAATGTCTGCTCCAGTTTACTGACACCTTCTGCGCTGCGGGTCTCCTGAAAAAGGGCGGAGATGCCTGTCGAGGAGAGGCGGGGGTCTCTCAGGGCATCGATAACATCCTGGTAGCGTGTCAGAATCCATGCTTGGGCGCCCTCATTCCAATGTACGGGGTCTTCAGAACGCAATTGTTCGTATCTTGGATAAGGGTCTTGGGCTATTGGACGCCTTTCGACTGGGTTATTTTGCTGAAGCATGACATCTCCAAGTTCCAAGCTTAGGGGTTCAGGGCAATAAGGGCAGTAATTCCTCCGATACCAATTGGAGGTACTCCAGGCGCGCTGACTTTCCTTTTGGCAGGTTCAAAGCGGCGAACCCGAAGTGCTCAATTCCGTTTTGGCGGTGACTGCGTGCGATGGTCTCAGCGCAATCCTGCGGGCTGCCGACGATGGCCCAGTCGGCCAAGTCACGCGCGCCGACCAGGCCAAAGTCTACGGTGGTCGATTCCTGCATTTTGAAATTCGTGTACAGACCGGCCTTGGCCTCTCCGGCCGCGGTGGCCTCAGACACGGCTGTCTCCCGGTCACGGGCCACGGAAATAGACCGGTTGGCCGCCAGGCGCCCCGTCTTCCCCGGCTGTTCCGCGATCGCTTCCCAATACATGTCTGATAGTTTGTCGATGTCTTCCCAATTGGGCTGCGGGCCCAGCAGACAGGCGTCAGCTATGGCTGCCGCGCGTCGCACTGCTCCCCGGCTTTGCGCCGCCAACCAGATAGGGGGATGCGGCTTCTGCACGGGTGTGATTCCCACGCGGCCGCCGCGAACGGTCCAGTAACGGCCCTCATGGTTGACCTCTTTTCCGGTCCACAGTTCTTTCATCAGGGCGATGGATTCCTCCAGGCGGCTTACCCGTTCCGCCCGGTTGGTCCCGAAGGCTTCGAGCTCTTTCTCCACATATCCCAAACCTACTCCCAATGTGAACCGGCCGTTGCTGATCTGGTCTAAAGTCGCCGTCTGCTCGGCTATGTCCACCGGATTGTGGTAGGTCAGTAACAGGATGCCGGTCATCAGCCGGAGCCCTTCCGTATCGGGCGCCAGACGGGAAAGTATCTGCATGGGTTGCGGCCAGATAGTGGGGTAGGCGATGAAGTGCTGAGGCATGTAGAGAGCCGTGAATCCCATGCCCTTGGCCTGCCGGAAAATCTCGGCAGCTTCCTCGATCTGGTCGAAAAGCGCCCTGCTGGGGTCATCGATGAAATCCCGGACATATAAGCCAACGTCCATGCTTACCCTTTATTATTCGAAATAGCCAGCAACACCGCCGTGGAATCGCCAGGCTGGGAATCGCCGTAAGTATATCAAAGCGACCCTAAACGGGAACCCAAACGGTTACTACCGGGGCGTTTCCGCATACTGCACCGCGGATCACGGGAATGACGGTAACGGACACGGCTGAATGGAGATTTACCTTTATTGATTTTGCTATAACTCTTCGTGAACGGGGTGGAACATGATCTCAGAACAACAGAAGAAAATCCTCGTAATTGAAGACGACGAAGATATCAGGACTATCGTCGT
>VFHG01000319.1 GCA_009392075.1 SAR202 cluster bacterium | reverse complement strand
GTCGGTCTGAAGACATGGCCGCTGACGACCAATGGCGACGGCGTCGACATCGGCGAATCCATCATCCTAGCTGAAAGTCCTGCGGACGCTGTGGACAAGGCGCTGGCCGCCGTGGCCGCCGCAAGCAATCACCAGCACTGATCTAGTAAATATCTTTTACAAAAGGGTGTTATGAGCAGCGCAAGCAACGGCGTGACAATCACTGCGGTCCTTGGCCGCGAGACCTTGGACTCCCGGGGCAATCCCACGGTCGAAGCAGAGATCGTGCTTTCCACGGGGTTGGCCGTCCACGCCGCTGTCCCATCGGGAGCCAGCACCGGCAGTTACGAAGCCTTTGAACTTCGGGACAAAGACCCCGCCCGTTTCAATGGAAACGGCGTCCTCAAGGCCGTTGCAAATGTGAATGACATCATCGGCCCTTGGCTGACCGGCCGCTCCCCAATGGACCAGGCCGCCATCGACGCTGGCCTAATTGAACTAGACGGAACTGACGATAAGAGTAGACTGGGCGCCAATGCTGTCTTGGCGGTGTCTCTGACCGTCGCCAAAGCCGCCGCAGGCGTTAGCAGCCCCAACGGCTCGCTGTGGCACTACCTGTCCGACGGCGCTCCAGTTACGCTTCCAGTGCCCATGTTCAATATCCTGAACGGCGGCAAACATGCCTCCAACTCAGCCGATATCCAAGAGTTCATGGTGATGCCGGTGGGGGTCAAAAGCTTTTCCGATGCACTGCGCGCAGGAGCGGAGATCTACCAATCGCTGAAGATCCTTCTGGGCAACGACGGCCACAACACCAACGTGGGCGATGAGGGCGGGTTCGCCCCCAGTCTGCCCTCCAACCGTGATGCTTTGGAGGTGGTTTTGAAGGCCGTGGAGACGGCGGGCTACACCCCCGGCAAGGATGTTCATATAGCCCTGGACGTGGCTGCCACTGAGTTGTACCAGGAGGCCGATGGTCTCTACGTTCTCGAGCGCGAAGGGACCAGTCTGAACTCCACCGACATGGTGAAGTTGTACCAGACCTGGGCCAGCGAGTATCCCATCGTATCCATAGAGGACGGCCTCGCCGAAGACGACTGGCCGGGTTGGACCAGCCTGTATAGCCTCTTGGGCGGCACGACCCAGATTCTGGGCGACGATCTGTTGGTTACCAACATCAAGCGCATTAAGCGGAGCATCGATGAGAAGTCGAGCAACGCAGTGCTACTCAAGCCCAACCAGATCGGCTCCCTTTCAGAGACCCTGTCTGCCCTCAAGATGGCCCGGGATGCCGGCTGGGGTGCGGTGATGAGCCACCGGTCCGGCGAGACTGAAGACACAGCCATCGCCGACCTGGCGGTGGCCTGGGACGTGCGCCAGATCAAGACCGGCGCGCCGGCCCGTTCGGAGAGGGTGGCCAAGTATAACCGGCTGCTGCGCATCGAGTCAGAACTGGGCGACAACGCCCGTTACGCCGGAGAATCCGCCTTCGATTATTTGGGCCGTTCTTAGCCTTTTTCTACCTAGGCAGTGGCGCATCTCTCGTATTCCGAGGTATCCGGGCCAAAAAGGCCTGGATTCTCTTTCCAAGCGTAGACACAGCAGTTATCATGTAGCCGGCAACCCTGAGCTAATGGACATAACGTCGCGATGTTCGGTAGTTTCGAGTCGCGACAATCAGTCAAATTTCCGGAGGTGGAGCATGGTAACTAGGATTGGGATCAACGGTTTTGGCAGGATCGGAAGATTGGTTCTTCGCGCCAATGAGGGCCGCAATGCAGGGAAGGTCGAGGTTGCTGCGGTAAACGACTTGACCGACGCGGAGACCAACGCCCATCTACTGAAATATGACACCAGCTATGGCCGCTACCCCGGAAAGGTTGAAGCCAACAACGGAGACCTGGTCGTGGACGGCCGCAGCATCAAGGTCTTCTCCGAACGGGACCCGGCGCAGATACCGTGGTCTGAAATGGGCGTTGATCTGGTGATCGAGTCCACCGGCATATTCACGGACGCCGACAAAGCAGCCGGCCACCTCAAGGGCGGCGCCAGCAAAGTTATCATCTCTGCCCCCGCCAAGGGCGAAGACCTGACTCTGGTCTTGGGTGTGAATGACGATATGTATGATGCCGACAAGCACAACATCGTTTCCAACGCTTCCTGTACCACCAACTGTTTCGCCACCATGGTCAAGGTGCTCCACGATGCCTTTGGTATCGAACACGGCCTGATGTCGACCATCCATTCCTATACCAACGACCAAGCCATCTTGGACCAGCGCCACGGCGATCTTCGGCGTGCTAGGGCAGCGGCTGAGAACATCATTCCTACCAGCACCGGAGCTGCCAGGGCCGTGGGTTTGGTACTACCGGAACTGAACGGCAAGCTCAACGGCGTGGCCTTTAGGGTGCCCACGGCCACCGGTTCCATCACCGACTTCACCGCCGTGGTCTCCAAGAACGTCACTATCGAACAGATAAACGAGGCTTACATTGCAGCTTCCAACGATTCAATGAAGGGCATCTTGGATTTCAACAATGAGCCTCTGGTCAGCTCCGACTACCGGGGAAACCCCCACAGTTGCATCATCGACGGGCTGTCCACCATGGTCATGGAGAACAGAATGGTCAAGGTCATGGGCTGGTACGACAATGAGTGGGGTTATTCCTGCCGCACCGCCGATCTGGCTGCTTTGATGGCCGAGAAAGGCATCTAAGCTAAGGTCTCGTCCGTAAAATCTGACGGGGCTTTTAGAAGCTCTACTAGACTTAAAAAGTCCCCCAGCCCCCATTCTCTTGGGGACGGGGGACTTTTTCATACATGAAGATGCCTGGCTCACAAATATAATGTTTCTTGAAAACTTAGGGGTACGCTGAGCGGTGCCCCAGATTCGTTAATGGTGTTGAGAATAGGTTTTGGCGTTTAGGTCCGATCATTTTCTGAGTTTTGGCGGACGGGTTTCTTGGTCGTTCTATCTCTTGCTGGTCATTCTGGTCGTGGCCCTTGGCCTGCGGCTGAACGGCGTCAACTGGGACCAGGGTTTCGCCTTCCACCCGGACGAGCGAGACATCTACATGCGCTCAGGGTGCATGTATGAACTGCTGACCGATGCGTCTGGCGCCCAGGATTGTGGCTACCTCAGAGGCGAGCCGGACGCCCAGCCCGGGCTTCCCGGCATCGGCACGCTGCTCGATAAAGACCGCAGCCCTCTTAACCCCCATTGGTTCCCGTTGGGCAGTGTCCTCATCTACCTGATGGTCTTTTTCCGCTTCATAGCGGAGCTGTTCACCGACATGAACTCCCTGGACATGCGCTACATCGGCCGACCGCTGTCGGCGCTGGCGGATGTGGGGACGGTGGCCATGGTCTTCGTTCTCGGCCGGAAACTCTATGGCAACGGCGTAGGACTACTGGCGGCGGGCTTTACCGCGCTCTCGGTGATCCACATCCAGAATAGCCATTTCTTCAGGCCCGAGACGTTCTCCGTGCTCTGTACCCTGGCCAGCTTCTGGGCCATGTGGCGGATGGTAGAACGCAAACAATTGCGGCACTCAGCAATATTAGGTCTGATGCTTGGCTTGGCCATCGCGCCCAAAGTGAGTATCCTGCCGATCTTGGCTCCGATGTTCCTGGTCTATTGGTACCGGGTCTTGGACGAGGTGGACGGTGAATGGTCACAGATAACACCTGAGTTGGTACAACGTATCTTTGGCCACGCGGCCCTGGCGGTGGCGGTCGCGGCTGGGGTGTTTTTCATCTCGGCGCCCTATGCTTTTTTGGACGTGGGTGCGTTTATAGGGGATCTGGGAGCGCAGACCCGAATGGCCAGTAACGCTGGTCTTTGGCCCTTCACCATCCAGTACATAGACACGCCGGCTTTTATCTATCAGATTCAACAGTCATCGGTCTGGGGGTTGGGAATCCCCTTGGGGGTTGTCGCCTGGGGTTCCATTCCCTTTACTGCAGCGGTGGCGGCTCTCAGTAAAACGGCCCGGCGATCAGACCTGTTTGTGCTTGCCTGGGTGGTGCCGGGGTTCCTCTTTTTAGAGAGCTTTGAGGTCCACTTCCTACGCTATGTGTTCCCGCTGATGCCCATCTTGATAATCATGGGTTCCCGGATGTTGCTCTGGATGGTGACC
>VFHG01000318.1 GCA_009392075.1 SAR202 cluster bacterium | reverse complement strand
TAGGACTTCCAGTGACGGTGGTTAAAGAAGACCCCCACACATACCAGAAAGAGCGCGGCATCTCCTCCTTTGAGCAGGGAGCGCGGGAGATGCGCTACGGGTTCATGGCCCGGGTTGCCGCGAAGGCAGGCGCAAAGGCGGTCACCGTGGGCCACACCTCCGATGATCTGGCGGAGACGGTGATGCTCCATATCCTGCGCGGATCCGGCCTTTATGGCCTTCGGGGTATGGGTGAGGTCTCGGACTGGCCCTGGCCGATCGATACCGGTGGCCTAAAGTTGTTTCGGCCGTTGCTGGATATAACAAAGGAACAGACCGCCGAATATTGCCGGGAGATTGGGCGCACCTACCGAGAAGACAGCGGCAACTACATGTGGCGGTTCACTCGCAACAGGCTACGCCAAGACCTGATGCCCAAGCTGGAACAGGACTACAACCCCCAGGTGCGGAGCGCCCTGGTGCGCTTGGCTCGCACGGCCGCCGAAGACCTGGATTTTGTAGAGGGAGAGCTGGATAAAGTTTGGCAGGGTGTGGCCGTGGTATCCAGTCGAAAAGTTCAGTTCTCCAGGGCGGCCCTTCGGGACCTGCATCCATTGTTGCAACGGCTGGCCCTTCGTCGCGGCTACATATTGGTTACCGGAGATTCCACCCGGCTTCGTGAGAGCCATATGGTGGCCATGGAACACTTGGCATCGGAGGACCGCAGCGGCATTTCTTTGGAACTACCGGGAGGAGTAGTCCTCCGGCAAGAATTCGCCGAAATGGTACTGACACTGAGTTCGGAGCAGGATTTTCCCTACCCTGAACTAGACGGCGAATACTTCATCACGCTGCCCACGGAAGCCGAAGCAACGGTCGTGCCGGCTGGCCCTTGGCTGGTTACCATGCAGGCCGGAACGGCGGGTGAAAAGCCTGATTGGGCGGGCGCCGGTTCGGAGGGTGAATGGACGGTTTGCTTGGACCGCGGCGCTATCGGGGACCAAGCAAACGTGCGCACTTGGCGGTCGGGCGATCGGATTCAGCCATTGGGAATGCAGGGCCAGAAGAAACTACAGGACTTATTCACGGACCGGCATGTGCCCCGCGCCTGGCGAGGAAACGTGCCCATCTTCGAATGTCAGCGGGGGATCGCTTGGGTTGTGGGCCACCGCATAGCCGAATGGGTCAAAGCTTCAGACGCCCCAGTCGTCTGGATAAGCTTCAGCCGGGATGGTAATTAGACTGGTTCTAGGTCCCCATCAAGCGGGAGGGGTTGTCCTTCACCAGCATGCCAACCTCAACCTCTTCCATTCCGGCGCGGAGCATGGTGGCGATGCCCATGCGCATTCCCTCGGCCGGCATCGGATGGAAGTCCTGTCCAAAGTCCGTGCTCAAGATGCATCTCTCCGGTCCGATGGCCGAGATTGTCTTGGCCAGTTCTTTGGGGTCCATCCGGTGGGTAGTCGGCATCATCACATGCAGGCAGTGCTCAATGAAGGCGCCCATGCCGGCCAGTTCTTTCATGTCTTCAACGGTCATTCCGGTCCAGAATGACATGGTGGTTCCATGGGTGACGACGACTCTTTGGATCCCGAGGTTGCGGGCCTCAGCCACCAACGCCATGCTCTCGGCGGTAGATATGTGACCCGTGGCCAGCACCATGTCATGGGATTTGATCAATTCCAGTATTGGATGGACCTCCGGAACCAATGAACCTGAGGCGTCCAACAATGAGATGCCTCCATCCAGACCTTTGGCTTCTCGGTCCGCTTTGGCTGAATAGGTGGGCATCCAGACGATGCGGCCGCCCATGTTGGCGGTGGCTTCTACCGCACGGATGTTGAGGCCGCCCACCTCTTCGTCCAGGGCCACTCCGCCAAGCACCGTGATATCGCTCACCAGGTCGCTGGTGGTTGCCGCCACCGGGTGGGTGGGGTATTCGTGGCTCTTCAGGACAACGCCCTGCATTCCCATTTCCCTGGCCTGTAATGCGATCTCTACCGCTCCGGCCCGGCGTTCTACCTTCGGGTCGGGGCCGAAATGCACATGTATATCCAGGGCGCCTTCAAGTACGCGGTCTACGTTGCTCAAGGTCTCACCATTCTTTGGAATCAAGGACAGAAGAAAGCGGGGCAAGCTCAGGCCAACCGGGTCTCTAAACGAGTCCAAACGCGCCCATTTCGAGGCTGGCGCCAGCATAAATCAGGCGTCAACTAGTGTCAAGAGAATACCGCCTGCCAGGCGGTTCGTAGGTGAACCCCAGGAGGTTGCCTCCGCTGGGCCGGATTGGTAGCATGTTGGCACTTTCAGGCTGGAGGCGAACATGGATCTGGGACTTAAGGATAGGGTTGCAATCATCGGCGGCGGCAGCAAGGGGTTGGGCCGCGCCTGTGCCGATTCTCTGGCGCAGGAAGGCACCAACCTGGTGATCTGCAGCCGGAACGCTGGGGAGCTGGACCGGGCGGCTGGTGAGATCAGCGGCGCCACCGGGGTTGAGGTCTTGGCGGTGGCCGGTGACCTCTCCCAACTGGAGGACATCCAGGCCCTGGTTAAGAGAACCGTCGACCATTATGGGCGTCTGGATATCTTGGTCAACAACTCGGGCGGCCCTCCGGCCGGCCGGGCGATGGACACCTCGGAGGAGGTCTGGCTTCAGTCCATCGACATGGCCTTGATGTTTTTCATCCGCATGAGCCGGGAATCAGTCCCGCACATGAAGGACAGAGGATGGGGGCGGATAGTCAACATACTGGCCAGCTCGGTGTACCAGCCCATCGATAATCTGGTCACATCCGGGGTCACGCGCATGGGAGCGGTGGCCTACGCCAAGAGTTTGGCTGATGAGGTTGGCCGCGACAACATCCTGGTGAATAACGTGGCCCCCGGGTATCTGCTGACCGACCGCATGATGCACATCTTTGAGACTCGTTCTCAAGACACGGGGGCAAATGTGGAAGACCTGCTACAGGCCCACTCTTCTACTATTCCCTTGGGCCGCCTGGGCCGCCCCGAAGAACTGGGTGACCTGGTGACATTTCTCTCTTCTGAGAAGAACAGCTACACCACCGGAGCAACAATCTTGGTGGACGGCGGCGTGGTCCGGTCGGTGATTTAGGCTCCAAAAATACACCTAACTAAAAAAGGACCCGCCGAAGCAGGTCCTTTTTGCTTGCATTTGTTTGCCGCGGGCTCTTTAGCGGGCACCCTTAACTAGGTCTGGGAGCCATAAGGCGATCTGTGGGAAGATGATCAACAAGATGATCACCGCCGCCATCACCCCCATGAATGGCAGGACTCCGATGTACACATCCGTGATCGTGCCTACCTCTTCTGCGGCGCCTGACGCCTCAGCCATCTCCGCTTGGACATCCCGCCGCACTCCGTGGAGCACGTATAGGTTGATCCCTTCGGGCGGGCTGATCAGAGCAGCTTCTACCAAGATGACCATGATGATTCCGAACCACACCAGGTCGACCCCGGTTGCTACCAGAGCCGGCGCCAAGATCGGCACCGTGGTAACCAACATGGCGAAACTTTCCATGAAGGTTCCGAGCAGCAAGTAGAAGATCACCA
>VFHG01000317.1 GCA_009392075.1 SAR202 cluster bacterium | reverse complement strand
TCTTCTTCAACGAGACCGGCCAATAGTTGCAGGGCCGCCGTGTAGCTCCTCCAACCGAAGCCGGCAACAACGCCTCGGGCGATCTCCGAGATCACCGAGACCCTGCGCCAGGGCTCCCTAGAGCCGGGGTTGCTGAGATGGACTTCAACCACCGGCAGGCGGCAGTCGATCAAAGCATCCTTCAAGCTAAGCCCGTAATGGGTCAAAGCGCCGGGATTAAGCACGATGCCTTGGACTTTGCCCCAGTGTTCTTGGACGCAGTCCACCAATTTGCCTTCCAGGTTGGACTGGTAGAAGACGACCTCGACGCCAAGCTCTCCCGCAACCCGACTGATCTCTTGGTTCACTTCGTCCATGGTCTTTGAACCATAGATCGATGCATCACGGCGGCCTAACATGTTAATGTTGGGGCCGTTTAATATCAAGAAGCTGGCCATGTTTTTAGGCGTCCTTTCCGGTGGAAACTGTTTCGTTCGAACCTTCCCGCGAAGTCCTGCCGACGGGTTCATCGGCCCTAGGATGATGCGACAAGTAAGCCGTCAGGGCTTCCTGCTTGGTTACATGAGTATATACCTGGGTGGTTGTTGGGCTGGAATGGCCCAGCAACTCTTGGATCACTCGAAGGTCGGCCCCGCCCTCCAACATGTGGGTGGCGAAGGTGTGCCTGAGGGTATGGGGATGAACGTCAGACCTCGTTCCAGCTATAGCCGAATACCGCCGTACCAACTTCTCGAAACTGCGCCTCGATAGCCGTTCGCCGTACCGGTTCAAGAACAGCGCCTCGGTCGGGTTGGACATCAGGTCCCGGCGGGACTCGTTGATGTACCGGCGCAGAGCGATCTCGGTATGCTCGCCAAACAGGACCATCCGCTCTTTGGACCCCTTGCCCCGGACCAATATCTCACGCCGCGAGAACCGGATGTCGGACAGGTTCAGTCCATGGATCTCAGCCAACCTAATCCCACAGGCGTACAAAGTCTCCAAGATTGCTTTGTCCCGGATGCCGTGGACAGTCGAATCGTCTGGCGCGTCCATCAACCGGGAGACTTCGCGCTGCCCCAAGAAGTCGGGAAGCGTCTTGGTGACTTTGACCTTGAAACTTTGACCTGAGGGAACCGGGGTAGAACGGAAAAGCCCTTCCTGCACCAAGAACCGGTAGAAAGCCCTTACTACGGTCAACTTGCGAGCCACGCTAACTCTGGCGTAGCCTTGCTGGTTGCCTCTCCCTTCTGTGGCTAGCCAAGCAAGGTACCCACGCAGCATCTGCCGGTCCATGTCGGTCAGCGCCAACCCTTCATCGGCCAAATATTGCCGGAACGTTTGCAGGTCGGCTAGATAGACCCGTTCGGTGTTCTCGGACAGACCGCGCTGGCCACGGAGGTAGCGGGGGAAGGCTTCCAAGAATTGGTCGAATTGGGCAAGGCCCTCTTGACCGGTGTTGACGCTAGTCGCCAACCGGCGCCAGCTCTTCCGAGTTTTCCGCGTTTCCGGCGTCTTCCAAGTTCTCGAGAATCGCTTCCTGCCAGGAGCAGTTGGTGCACGCCGAGTTATTCCGGCCCTTCTGGACCATCAGGCCTGCGCACTCCGGGCAAGGCGTGGCCAACGGCGTTTGGTTCAACAGCAGGTCGCATTCCGGATAATTCGAGCAGCCGAAAAATGACCGCCCCCGACTCTTGGCGCGGCGTTCGACAATGTCGCCTCCGCAATTGGGTTTGGGGCAGGTGACGCCCGTCTTCTTCAAGATTGGCTTGGTGTTGCGGCAGCCCGGAAAACCGGTGCAGGCCATGAACCGGCCAAATCTACCGGTCTTGATCACCATGGGATGGCCGCAGACGCCGGTATGTTCGCATTTATCGGTCCCGCCGCAGTCACAGACTTCGTCGGTCTCCTCATCCATGCGAATCTTGGGCATCTGCTCGTCGGCGTTGGTCAACGCCTTTTGGAAGGGCCCGTAGAACTCGCCCAGCATCGGCACCCATTCCCGCTCACCGCGGGAGACGTCGTCCAATTCCTCTTCCATCTTCGCTGTGAAATCGAGGTCCATTATATTCTCGAAGTACTCGATCAGCAGGTCGGTGACGGTGATTCCCAACTTCGTGGGCGTTAGCCTGTTGCGTTCCCGTTCCACATACATCCGGTCCACCAGGGTCCCGATGGTCGGCGCGTAAGTGCTGGGTCGGCCGATACCTTTTTCTTCCATAGCCTTGATTAGCGTGGCCTCGGTGAAGCGGGGCGGCGGCTCGGTGAAGTGCTGGTTGGCTTCGAGCTTGGAGCAATCCAAAACATCGCCTTCCGACAGCGCCGGCAGCAAATTTTTGTCTCCGCTTTCATCGCTATCATCCCGCCCTTCCATATAAACGGTGCGGAACCCAGCAAATTTTAGGACAGAGCCGGTGGCCCGGAAGTTATAGACGTTATTCGTGTTTTTACAGGTGGCGTCGATGTTCAAAGTGGTCGCTTCCGACCGCGCGTCTTCCATTTGGCTGGCTAGCATCCGAGACCAGATCAGGCTGTAAAGGTTCAACTGGTCCGAGGACAAATAGTCCTTCAAGGACGCTGGGTCCCTTCTGATCGAAGTGGGCCTGACTGCCTCGTGAGCTTCTTGTGCGCCCTTGGAGGTTTTGGTGTAGACCCTAGCTTTGGCCGGTAGATGATCTTTGCCGTAACGGCCTCGGATGTACTCCCGTACCTCAGCCAGAGCGGAATCAGCCACCTGGGTGGAGTCGGTACGCATGTAGGTGATCAAACCAACCTGCCCGCCTTCTCCAACGCTGAGCCCCTCGTAAAGTTGTTGGGCCACGGCCATGGTGCGCTGGGCCGTGTAACGCAGTTTGCGTCCGGCTTCCTGTTGCATAGTGCTGGTAATGAACGGAGCAGCAGGCCGCTGGCGGACATCCCGTTTGCGGACCTCGGCAACCTTGTAGTCGGCGTTGGTCAGTTCAGATTCGTAACGCCGGGCATTCTCCTCGTCGGAGATGCTGATTCGAGCGCGGTCGCCTTTAATGGAATGTAGAGTGGCCGAGAATTGGTTCTTCTCGATGACGTCCGTGCCGGTTTTGCGCAGCAGGTTATCAATCGTCCAAGACTCTACAGGGATGAATGCTTCGATCTCCCGCTCCCGGTCGACGACCATGCGCAGCGACACCGACTGTACCCGGCCAGCGGAGGTCCCCCGCTGGACCCGGCGCCAGAGTAGAGGGCTAATCTGATAACCCACCAGGCGGTCCAAGATTCGGCGCGCTTGCTGAGCGTTAACCAACTGCATGTCGATCTCCCGGGGGTTCCGGAAGGCTTCTTCAACAGCTTCTTTAGTGATCTCGTGGAACACTACCCGCTTGGGCACCACAGGTAAATCTTCCCAGCCGGCAGCATTTTGGAGATGCCAAGATATGGCTTCTCCCTCACGGTCTGGGTCAGTGGCCAGAAAGACCTCTTTGGCCTCGTTTCCAGCCTTCTTGATCTGCGTCAAGAGGGACTGCTTGTCTTTCATAATGACATAAGAAGGCTCAAAGTCCTGGTCCACGTCAACGCCGATCTTGCTTTTTGGCAGGTCCCGGACGTGTCCTTGGGACGCAGTCACAACGTACTTTCGGCCCAGGATCTGTCCGACTGTCCTCGCCTTGGCCGGGGACTCTACGATCACCAAGCTCTTACCCGCGGAACTAGGCAGCTTAACTGAAGCTGCTCTGCTCTTTGCGCCTTTAGCTTTGGTGGACTTGCGTTTGGCCGTGGTCTTCTTGGCCGCCGCTTTAGGTTTTGTCTTAGTTGTTGCCGGGTTGTTAGTTGTCATATACCGCTGTGGCTTCTCTTATCCTGATGTGGTGCATACATCCGACCTGTTTGATCTTTCCTTTTAACTCTAACATTGTCAGTGTACCGCTTACTGTTGTGATCGGTAGACCGCATGTCCGCTAAATGTCGTCGATGTGGACCGGAGCGTCCGTTAGATATCCAAGTAGCGCTTGCTCCTCAGGTTCATCATCGTCAGCTGGTGCGAATGAGAATTGCTCTGGGATGTTTTCCAGTGCGTTTAGCTTTTTTTGTTCAATTGCTTCTTTGAAGCGATCTCCGCAATGTCGAGTCCTTTTACTATATCGGTATCGGTGATTCCCATCACCAGCTTGGCGCCTTC
>VFHG01000316.1 GCA_009392075.1 SAR202 cluster bacterium | reverse complement strand
GCGGCCGGTTTACGACCCCGACGGCGTGAGGTTGCGGAGTTGAGCACAAGGGAACGGATCAAGGAGAGGCGCAGCGCCATGGCCCGCCTAGAGATATTGCAAGGAGCGGTCATGTCTGAACTTGACGGGTGGCAGCAGCCGCTCCATTACGGTGACGGTGCAAGCGAACTGAAAATGCTTCGGGAGAGTGTCGGCATTCATGACTTGAGCCCCAGGGGTGCGGTGCGGTTGGTGGGCGAAGATGCTGTCTCTTTGGAAACAGGATTGTTCTCAGGCCAGAAGGAGTTGGCCGTAGGCCAGGCCCGTGAGGGCCGGATTGCCGGCGAAAACGGAACGGTATCGCTCCTTGAATTGCGATTAGCTAGAGACGAATTCATCTTTTTGACCGCGCCTGGGGATGCGGAAACCGTGACCGAATTTCTTCGCTCCCCGCCTGCTTCTTGCGTCCACACAATCGACATTTCGTCCGGACTAGCCGGCGCGGGCATCGTCGGTCCACAGGCGACTTTTTTATTGTCGATGATCACGGAGTTGGACGTTTCCTCCGAGGCGTTCCCGTCCCTGCGCTGCGTTCAGTCCCGTTTTGCCGACGTGCCGGGCCTTTTGGTCAGACAGGATGCAGTAACAGGGCCGGCTTACCAACTCTATTTCACCCGGGAATACGGTGAATATATTTGGGAGGTAATCACCCAAGCCGCCCACCATATTGGAGGTGGGCCTGTGGGTACCGAGGCCATCAAGTGCCTACAAGACGGATGCTAACCTCCCCCGAGACAGGGCGATAATAGGGCTAAGGAGAGCGGTATTTGGTGCTCCAGTTATTTAAAAAGAACCGGATGTGGGACAAGCGGCCTCTGAAGGACCGTTACCAGGTGGTGATTATAGGCGGCGGGGTCCACGGTGTATCCACCGCGTATTACCTGACCAAGTTGGGAATTAAGGACATCGCCGTCCTTGATAAAGGCTACTTGGGCGGCGGCGCCAGCGCCCGCACCACGGCCATCATCCGGGCCAATTACATAACATCCGAAGGCATACCATTCTTCAGCGAAAGTTTAAAGCTCTACGAGGGCCTGGCCACGGAGTTGAATTTCAACCTATTGTTCAACCAGATGGGCAGGCTAGATTTAGGACACACCGACGCTGCGGTGTACGGTTTGCGGATGCGCGCAGGATTCAACCGACTCTTGGGCGTGGACAGCCGCATGGTGGGCCCAAAGGAGGTCAAGGACCTAGTGCCACCCATAGACCTTCGAGAGGGCAGGCCGTTCCCTATCCTGGGGGCCCTTTATCATCCGCCCTGCGGCGTGGTCCGTCACGATGCTGTAGTCTGGGGATTCGCCCGAGGAGCGAACAATGGCGGTGTGGAGCTGCACCCATTTACCGAAGTTACCGGAATAGACCGCACCAACGGCCGGGTCAGCGGTGTGGAAACTTCGCGTGGTTTCGTGCAAGCCGACACCGTGCTAAGCGCCACCGCCGGATGGAGCTCGACCATCGCGGCCATGGTGGATCTGGAACTCCCGCTAACCACCCACCCGCTGGAGGTTATGGTAACGGAGCCGCTAAAGCCGTTCTTGCACAAAACTATTTCGTCCGCCAATCTCCACGCCTACGTTTACCAGACCGACCGCGGTGAAGTGGTCATCGGAGGAGGTGTGGACCCCTACCAGTCTTACAGCCAGCACTCGTCGCTGCGTCCCATTGAAGAATTGGCAGCCCACACGCTAGAAATGTTCCCGTGCATGGGTCAAGTGAAAGTCCTGCGCCAATGGTCGGGATTGTGCGACATGTCGCCAGACTACGCTCCAATCATGGGCACCGTACAAGGGTTGGACGGATTTGTGCTCTCCTGCGGCTGGGGTAGTTGGGGGTTCAAGGCTGCGCCGGCAGCGGGAAAAAGTATTGCCCACCTCATCTCCACTGGAGAAACTCCTGACCTGATCAAGCCTTTCGCTCTATCTAGGTTCCATACTGGACGATTGGTCAACGAACGGGCCGCCGCCCCAGCCGCTGCCATTCACTGACACCAAACGTCATCCACATCGAACGGCCAGGCAAAGGAGACGGCTGGCAGGAATATCGCTGATTGTTGGTGGAGCTAGGGATTAACCGTCGAAGATTGCAAGACGCAATCGAGGGAATGAAGAATCAACGACTGCGACTCCGAATAAGACTGCTTAATTTCTTTCGCAATGGGATATTGTCTTTCAGCGACCGTCAATCGTAGGCCGATGTCCGTCATGTCTGCACAGAATCATCACTAGGAGAGGACAAACGTGTTCGCGACAATTCAGGACAAAGTAAGGTCAGAGCTCTGGCGGCTCGATGTCGATGCTTATATTCCCTATACTTATCTACCGGAAGGCCGCCATGTTACAAGGACTGCATGCCATGACCTCTAAAAACCCCAAAGGGACAGTTTCTCTGCGTCAGGTCAGCGGCTCAGCCCGGTCGAGGAAAGTGAGAGTCGACTTGGGCGATGAGTCTTCTTTTACTACGCTCCCTGCCTTGGTGAAAGTGGGTGACGCTTCTTACTTCCTTGTACGCGGGCTGGACGGCTATAAGCTGCTGTCGACGGTTTGTCCGCACCAAGGAGGGGAGATTATGGACGAAGGGGACGATCTGTTTGTCTGCGACGGGCACGGTTGGCAGTACGAAAAATCGGGAGGGTCCTGTCCAGGCCGCCCCGATTTCCGGATGAAGGCTTTTTTGGCCACGGTGCAAGAAAATCGGATCGTAGCTTTGGTGCCCGACGAATAAACCGACTCATGCGCCGACCGGTGCGACGCAAAGTTGACCACGGCCAACAGGCCCCGTCCTTCCGTGGAAGGACGGGGCCTGTTGATTTGAATCGGTTGCCAACCTAGCTTTGTTCGGCGCCGAGCCTTAACCGACCATATCGTAGCTGCGCAATAGCTTGCCGGGTAATGCGTTGGTACATTCGTTTTCCACGAAAGTTACAGTCCCGTTCACAACTATGTAGCGTATTCCCGTTGGCTTCTGGACCAACCGCTTCTCTCCACCTGGGAAGTCCGTCTCGAACCGCGGTTTGTCGTAGAGCAACCCCAGCTCGTCCATGTTGTAAACCATGATGTCGGCGTAATCTCCCACACGTAAAGTCCCTCGGTTCTTCATGTCGGAAAACCAGGCTGGAAGGGCGCTCATCTTTTGATGGGCCTGTTCCAGCGTCATGAGTTCCCGATCCCTGATCCAATGGGCCAGGAAATAGACCGGCCACACGCTGTTAACCAAAAACCGGGTGTGGGCGCCGCCGTCTGAAACGGAGATGTGGACGAAAGGGTTGGTGAGGCGATCGGCCCGGACTTCGTCACTTTGTGCCGCAGCCGGATGGGCAAACTCCGTCTCCAGGTCCTCGTCCAAGGCGATATCCAA
>VFHG01000315.1 GCA_009392075.1 SAR202 cluster bacterium | reverse complement strand
GGAGCCGGACGCCCATCGGTTTAGCCCGAACGTAGGGGGCACCCTATGCCTAGATTGTAGCCCCGACGACGCCCATCTGCGTCCTCTTTCCCTTCGCGCCTTAAAAGTACTGCGCCTCCTAGACCGGAGCGAAATTTCAAAGGCCTGTAAGCTGTCTGTAGACGAGAGCCTGGCCGACGAGCTCCGGAGCCTGCTTTCCACCACCGTAGGCTATTGGCTCGGTAAGGAAATTCGCTCTAACTCGTTCTTGGATCGCCTTAACAATGAGTCCCTTCCTGAGGTATATAATTAGGGCCTATGGCTCACATTTTGAACGAGGCCCGCGGTTTCACACCTAAATGAAGGGCTACCGTTCCTTGATACGAAGGGTAAATTGTGTTTACCAAGATATTGATTGCCAACCGGGGCGAGATCGCCTGCCGGATTATTCGCACCTGCCAGAGTTTGGGGATAAAGACCGTTGCTATCTACTCGACGGTCGATCAGGAAGCCCTGCACGTCAAAATGGCCGACGAGGCCTACTTGGTTGGCGCGGCTCCCCCTCATGACAGCTATTTAAACATGGCCACGATTCTGGATGCGGCCCGTACGTCCGGCGCCCAGGCCATCCATCCAGGCTACGGTTTCCTTTCTGAAAACCCTGAATTCGCCCGTCTCTGTCAGGAGGCGGGTATTTGTTTTATCGGGCCCGAGCCGGATGTGATGGAGAAGATGGGGGACAAGATTTACTCCCGGAAACTGGCTCGCAAAGCTGGCCTTCCCATTCTGTCGGGGACCGACGAGGCCGTGGCAAATGAGAACGCCGCGACCAAAGCCTGGGAACTGGGATTTCCGCTGATGGTCAAAGCGGCCGAGGGCGGCGGGGGTATAGGCATCCACATCATTGATTCACAAGAAGAATTGATGCCCCTGATTGAGCGGACGCGGCAGGTTGCCGAGAGCGCATTCGGTAGCTCCCGCCTATTTTTCGAGCGTTATTTGAAGGACGCCTCTCACATCGAGGTCCAGCTCATCGGAGACCAGCACGGAAACTTGGTCCACCTCTACGAACGTGACTGTTCCGTGCAGCGTCGCAACCAGAAACTGGTGGAAGAAACGCCCTCGTCGGCCAAGCTGACTCCACGCCTACGCCGCCGGGTCTGTAGCCTGGCTACCAAGCTGGGGAACTACATAGGTTATACCAGCACCGGGACTGTCGAGTTTCTGGTGACCGCCGACGGTAGCGTTTTCTTCCTTGAGATGAACACCCGGCTACAGGTGGAGCACGGTGTCACGGAATTGGTGACCGGTCTAGACCTGGTGGAACTCCAGATTCGGGTTTCGGCCGGAGAAGTCCTACCCATCAGCCAGGAAGACGTCTCGGTCAACGGACACGCCATAGAGGTCCGGGTCTACCCCGAAGACCCCGAAACTTTCATGCCTGATTCAGGGGATATCACAGACCTGCATCAACCGGAGGGCGAGCATATCCGCATCGATTCCGCGCTTTGCAACGGTTACACCGTTGGGTTAGACTACGAGCCGCTAATGGCCAAGATAATGGCCTGGGGAGAGGACCGAAACCAAGCGATAAAAACCCTCCAGAGGGCCCTCTTGGAATTCCGGGTGGAAGGCGTGAAGTGCAACGTCCCATTGCTGCGGGACATTCTGGCCACCAAGGAATTCTTGGCCGCCACCCACCACACCGGATCAATGCCCATCTGGATAGAAGAATTCCAGGCCCGCTCCCTGAACAAATGTGGCAACGGAAAGATGAATAAGAACGGCAACGGGCACAAGAACGGCCATAAGAACGGACAAGAGAACGGCGAACGCGAGATCGCCGCTGCCATCGGCATCACCTTGGTGATGGCCATGAAATCCGCACAGCCCCTGGCGCCGGCCGCCTTTAGTCCCTGGCGCGTTTACGGGCGCCGGGAGCAACTCCTTTCCCGGTCAATGGGGAACCGGAGTTGGCGGTAACCACACTTCGGATCAAAGTTGGGGATAACTGGTACAACGTTGAGATAAGTGAACTGACCCAATCCCCGGTCGAAGTTACCGTAGAAGGCGAGACCTTCCTGGTGGAGGTTGAGGGCCTGCGCAGCCAGCCCCCGGCCCGCCCCCGGCGCGGACGCACCCAGTCCGCAGGAATCGTCGCACCACCTCCTTCTGCTCGCGGCGCTTCAGGCAGCAGTTCAGATAACATCATTGCATCTCCCCTATCAGGACGTGTGATTTCCATCTTGGTCCGGCCAGGCGACCAGGTTTCCGCCGGCCAAGAGGTTTGCGTGGTGGAAGCCATGAAGATGGAGCAGAGCATCCGTGCCCACCGTGATGGAGTCGTCAAAGAGATTGCTGTCCAGCCCATGGACACGGTCCGCACCAACGACCCTCTGATCGAACTGGAATAAGAATACCCCGGACCTAACTCTCTCTTGCCGCCGTCGCCTTCATCTACACGCGTGCGTAATTTCGCCCACTGTATTATTATTGGCTGATTAAATCTCAAGTCAGCCTCTCCAGGCTGGCGCGCGCATCGGTCACCGTAAACGTTTAGGGAGTAGGAATATGAAGTACGACTATATCGTGGTGGGCGGAGGCTCCGCCGGATGCACCATCGCCACCCGTCTATCCGAAGATTCTTCCAAGTCGGTGCTGCTGTTAGAGGCAGGCCCGGATTATCCCAATTTTGACCAGCTTCCCGATGACATCAAATTCGGAAACAACGTATGGCTGTCAGCATATGGCCCACACAGTTGGGCTTACGAGGCCCAGGTGACGCCTGAGCAGCCTAATCTGACTATCCCCAGGGGCAAGGCCACCGGCGGTTCAAGCGCTATCAACGGACAGGTGCTCTTCCGCGGCATCCCAGAGGACTACGACGGCTGGGCGGCAATGGGCAATGACGAATGGGGCTTCACCAAGGTCCTACCCTACTTCAACAAGTTGGAGACTGACCTGGATTTCGGCGGGGATTTCCACGGGTCCGAGGGCCCGGTGCCGGTGCGGCGCTACCCTCGCAGCGAGTGGCTGCCCTATGCCAGGGCCTTTGAGGATGCCTGTGTCGCTGTGGGGTACGAAATCGACGAGGACATGAACCATCCGGAGTCCACCGGCGTCTCTCCCAGGGCCAGGAATACCATCGATGGCGTGCGCATGAGCAATGCCCTAAATTACCTGGATATGGCCCGACACCGATTGAACTTCAATATCCGCGGTAGCGTGACGGCTCGGCGCATCCTGTTTGAAGGCAAGCGAGCAGTGGGCGTTGAAGCCGAAAGCGGCGGTGAGGTATTCACGGTCGAGGGTGAGCAGATCATAGTCTGCAGCGGGGCCGTTGCCTCGCCCCAATTGCTGATGCTCTCGGGCGTCGGACCGGCCGAAAACCTCAAATCACTGGGCATAGACGTCGTCCACAATCTACCTGGGGTAGGCCAGAACCTGCGCGACCATCCCTCCGCCGCCGTTCTGTACCGGGCGACTGGAGACCGGCCCGACATTCAAGCGCCGGTGATCCAGGTTGGCCTGCGCTATACCGTGGAGAACTCTGACATCCGGAACGACATGCAGATCAGCCCCATGCTGATGACTAGTGAGCACCGTCCCGCACAAGTAGAGATCGACGACGAAGGGAACTACATCGGACTCAGCGCCAGCCTGCAGCTTGCTTTGGGCAAGGGTGAACTGAAACTTACTTCCACCGACCCCCACGTGCAGCCGTTCCTGAATTATAACTATTTCCAGGAGGAGGAAGACCTACGTCGCATGCGGGAAGCGGTGCGGCTGTGCATCCAGATCTGTGAACAGACTAGCTTTTCCGACATTCTTCTGGAATTGGTGAACCCTACCGAGGCGGACCTGGAATCTAATGAGACCCTTAATGCCTGGTTGATGCGGAACACCGGCACATCGCATCACATCTCCGGCACCTGCAAGATGGGTCCAGATTCCGACTCAATGGCAGTGGTGGACCAGTACTGTCACGTGAGGGGAATAGAGAATCTGCGGGTTGCCGATGCATCGGTGATGCCGGACTGCATCCGGGCCAATACCAACGCCACCACCATCATGATTGGCGAGAAAGTTTCCGACTACATCAAAGAGGGCCGCTGATCAGACCTACCGGTCCTGCCAGTCGGGCGTTTCCTCGTTGACGCAGTGGAGAAACACGAAGGC
>VFHG01000314.1 GCA_009392075.1 SAR202 cluster bacterium | reverse complement strand
GCAACTTCCGCTTGTTTTGGCTAAACGGCGCCACCCAGGCCATGGCCCAAGGTATGCAGTTTCTTATCCTGGGCTGGCTAGTTTTGGACATTACCGGGTCTTCTTACCAGTTAGGATTGGTAGTCTTCGCCTTCGGTCTCCCGAATATCCCGTTCGCGTTATTGGGTGGCGTAGTCGCCGACCGTGCGAACCGGCTCAAGCTGTTGATACTCACCCGTATTTGCGTGTCAACCCTTATATTTGCTCTTGCCATCCTAAGGATCAGTGACCTGTTGGAGATCTGGCATGTTTACGCCGTCGTGTTTCTCCTGGGAACGATTCAAGGGCTGAACATGCCGGCGCGCCAGGCCATAGTAGCGGACCTGGTAGAGCGGGATGACATGATGAACGCTGTCGCGTTACATACCATGGTTAATCAAACCGGCCAGATCATAGGACCGGCAGCAGCAGGAGGAATCATCGAATTGGCGGGGATAGGCCCAGCTCTATTGGTTAATGCGGGTCTTTATCTGTCGGGGATCGGATTCCTGCTGTTTATCACGGGATTACCACGTAGATCCGCAACCAAGGGGGTTACGTTGCTGGCGGAATTAGGAGCCGGATGGCAATGCGTTCGATCAACTCCGATCCTGCTTACTGTCATTGGGATGACTCTGGCTTTTGCGTTTTTCGCGTTGTCCTTCCGCCAGGTGATGCCCGCTATTGCTCAAGAAGTGTTAGAGATCGGTGCAGGTGGGACCGGATTGCTATTGTTGGCGGTCGGTCTGGGATCATTATTCGGAAATCTGATACTGGCCGGGCTGGGGGACTTCCGACGCAAGGCGGGTTTGCTCATGGCGTCGGTGCTACTTCAATCCGTGTTCCTTACTTTATTCGCCTGGTCGCCTTGGCCCTGGGTATCTTGGATAATATTATTGTTCGTGGGAGCGATGAGTTTCGGGTTTTTCGTGCCATTGGTGGTCACCTTGATTCAACTTAATGTGCCCCCTGAGTTGCGCGGCCGGGTATTGAGCATATTGGGACTCGCGCCGGCCGTCCATTATCTTGGTGCATTGCCCTTGGCCTTGGCGGCCAATGCTATATCCTGGCCCGTTGCCGTCACGGCTGGTGCAGCTCTGAGTATGCTTGTGGCGTTATGGCTTGGGGTATGGCGTCCGGTCTTACGTCGATTGGCGGAATAGGCGTAAATATCGGGATTCGGAATTTCCGGAATCGCTTGTGTCCAGACATCCCGCAGCCTACTATGGCAACCTAACGCCGCTAAAACCATCCTACCGTTTTGACCCTACCTAATCTCTACCATAAATAGAATTAGGGTGCGTTCGAAAACCGATCAATCCAACCGCCCACCGCTAAAACAGCAATTCTCGAAGCCGAAATGTATGTCAATGGCAATTGCTCTACCCAGGATGGGCCGTTTATGCGCTGCGGTCGCTAATCGAAATACTATGTCGTTCGCGTAGGGGTGGGTTTTAAACCCGCTCGAAATTGGTGAGGTCAAAGCTAATCTTGCCAGCCAAAGAATTCAACCCAGATGCCCTGTCCCGCTTAGAGGCCCAAGCAAAGGAACTCCACTCAGTCAAACGGAACGCGGAGGCGGTGGAGGTTCTGCGCAACGTTCTGGCGACCCGTTTGAAATTCCAGGGAGAGCGGCACTTCCAGACCATCAACGCCCGGAGTGGTCTGGCCCGGTCCCTGCGGGCGGTCAACCAATTTGAAGAATGCTTCTTGCTCTACTCCGAGAATATCCGGATCCATCAACACAAACTCGGGCCGGAACACCCACAAACCTTGCGGAGCCTCAGCCGCCTGGCCAATACCTACTTCGCCGCCGCCAGGTACGTCGATGCCAAACCGATGTTTGAGAGTATCCTGGAGCGGCGAATTCGGGCTCTAGGCCGTGACCACCCGGACACGCTCCGCAGCCGGAGCAGCCTGGCCAATACCTTGGCCGCTCTGGGCTTATACAAAGAGGCCGCTGAAATGCATGAGGAGATAATCGAGGACAGAGTGAGAGTGCTGGGCCCTGACCACGACCGAACAGAACTGAGCCGCAAACGCCTTGAGACGGCCCGCCAAGCCGCTCAAATCCGATAAACAAGTTTACATAAGCAGGAGTCTGCAACATGAAGTACGGATTTACACTGCCGGGACGAGGGCAACTTGCTACTCCCGAGAGGTTGGGTATCATCGCCAGAAAGGGCGAGGAGTTGGGTTTCGACTCCCTGCTCACCGGGGACCACATCCTAGTGCCCAGGCATATCTCATCCCCCTATCCTTACACTGAGGGAGGGGAGTTCCCCGGCTCGGGTTCGGGTGAATCTATGGAACAGATCACCCTGCTGTCCTACATCGCCGGTCAGACCAGCAAGATCCGGCTGGTGACCAGCGTCCTGATCGTCCCCCACCGCAATCCGCTCCTCGCCGCCAAGTCGCTGGCCACGCTGGACGTCCTCTCCGGAGGTCGGTTGGTAGTGGGTGTGGGTGTGGGCTGGATGCGAGAGGAGTTTGAGGCGTTGGGCCTGCCGCCCTTCGAAGAACGCGGCGCGGTAACGGATGAATACATCCGGGCTTTCAAGGTGCTGTGGACCGAGGACGACCCTCATTTCGAGGGCAAGTACATCAGTTTTGACGATATAAGCTTCCTGCCCAAGCCGGTTCAGAAGCCCCATCCGCCCATCTGGGTGGGCGGGGAAAGCCGCCCCGCCCTGCGCCGGACCGCCGAACTGGCCGACGGCTGGTATCCGCTGGGCTCCAACCCCACTTTCCCCATGGGCACGCCTGAGCAACTGAAGGCAGGGTTGGCACGGCTGGCGCAATACGCCGAGCGCTTCGGCCGCGACCCGTCGACCATTGAGACGATCTACCGGACGCACCAATTCGAGTTGAAGAAAGAAGCTGCCGGGTCGAACCGCCTGCCCTTCGTCGGCGACGCAGACCAGATCGCGGGAGACATCCGCCAATATCAGGAGATGGGCGTGACTTCGATGATCTGGGACTTTCTGCGGCAGACCGACGACCTGGACCAAATGCTGGGGTTGATGGAAGACTTCGCCACCAAGGTGTGGCCGAAGGTCTAGTTCCGGAACCCCTTGAAGTAGAGCTCGCGTAGACGAGTCATCCTTGCCGGCAGGAAGGGAGGCAGGTTGATGCAACCGGCAATCTCCTCGGACTCGGCCTGGTTCTTTACTCCGGGGACCGTGGTGTGGATGTCGCGGTTCATCAGGCAGAAGACCAACGCAGCCTGAGAAAGGTTCTGTATCGGGTCATCGAGAAGAAAACTCAGCCTGGCGGCGCTTTCTATGTCCTCCCGCAGCAGGTCGTTGTCGGCTGGCACGGGCCGGTCTACGCTAGAGGTCAGCGCCCCTGCGGCGTGGGAGCGGATGCCAATGATTCCCATGTTGTGTTTTTTAGCCAACGGGATGTTCTGGCCGTTGTCGAACAGGTTTACTCCCGGCGGCGGTTTGGATTGGGCAGTCCAATTCAGCAGGTTGTAGTAGGCCAACACGGTGTCCCAGCTTCCCGTGTCCATGATTCGGTTGAGCGTGGGTACGTGGTGATCCATGGCGGATAGGCCGATGAACCGGGTCTTGCCCGCCGTCTGCACCGCCTGGTAGGCGTCCAGCACCGGCCCCATAACATCGTCTGCGGAGAGCGAATTCAGAGTGCTGCCTCTGTCCTCGGTGAACCGGTTGTGGACGTGGAGGATATCCACCGAGTCGCGTTTCAATAGCCGCAGGCTAGTTTCCATGGAACGCTGCACTGCGCCGGAAACGTCGCCCATATCCTCGGCGGCTAACCGGACCTTGGTTCCGATGATTACTTCCTCACTCCGCCCCTCTAGCGCTATACCTAGCGCCTCTTCCGCCTTGCCGTCGCCGTAGGCCGGAGCAACGTCGAAGTAGTTAATCCCCAAGTCGAGCGCTTTGTGGACGGCCCTGACAGCTTCGTCGCGAGTGGTTGCGCCCCAGACCTCGCCGATACCGCCGCCGCCGAATCCCACACGGGAAACATTTAGCCCGGTGCGGCCTAGTGAGTTGTATTCCATAGGTAGTTTTTCCTCTGGGGGTGAAAAGCCCCAACCCCCTTTACGAAAGAGGGGCTTTTTCTTTGACCCATTTGGACACGGTGCTTTACGCTGGCTCGCCCTCGGCAAGTTGGAAATGGATGCCGTGGGAGCTTTCGGTCTCTATGTTGGCGGTTTTGTAGCCGAAAGGGCTGATGGCGGGGGCGTCGCCGCGCATCTGGTTGCCGTTGTCTTGCAGGCTCTTGAAGACGGCGTCGATGCTGTCCACTCCCCAGGCCACATGCATTACGCCGGGGCCGGTGGCCTTCAGTTGGCGAGCCATTGTTGTGTCTTCCCTCATGGGCTCAAAGAAGTCTACTAGTGTCTCGCCGATGCGGAATAAGATGGACTTGAAGCCCTGCTCGGTAAACTCGTCGGTCGAGATCGGGTTGATGCCAAAGCTTTTCTCCATGTAGGCGGCCATGTCCGAGATACTCTCCACCACGTAGGTCACATGGTGCACTTTATTCAGCATGTTTCACTCCATTAGCTTGAGATTGGCCGAAGACTAGCCTGTTTGGCGCGGAGAGGCAACCCCCAAATTGACGTGCCTGCTAAGGGAAACTATCATCCAGAACGACCTTTAGGCCAAGATCAAACCGGAGTGTTGAACATGCCCACTTTCTCGTCCGACAGCGTTGACATTCACTACCAGATAGCCGGCGAGGGCTATCCGATGGTGCTGAGCCATGAATTCGCCGGAGACATCACCAGTTGGGAGCCCCAGGTAAATTTCTTCTCCCGCCGCTACCAAGTCATCACCTATTGCCACCGAGGTTACCCGCCTTCCGGTGTTCCCGACGACCCAGACGCCTATTCCCAGGAAATTCAGGTAGAGGACATGTACCGGCTGCTGCAGCATCTGGGCATCGAGCAGGCACATATCGGAGGACTTTCAATGGGCGGGACCCTGACCATCGGCTTCGCCATCGCCCATCCGGAGATGTGCCGGTCGATCACCGTGGCCTCGGCCGGCGCGGGTTCCGACGCCGGTGACCGGGAGCGGCTGGTGGAGTCATGGCAGGCGCTTAGTGAGTTGATGGTCGCAGAGGGTATGGAGAAGTTCGCCGACGGCTATGCCCACGGGGCGGAGCGGCTGCAGTTCCTGCGCAAAGACCCGGCGGGCTGGGCCAAATTCCACGCCGGTCTGGCGGCCCACTCGGCGCAAGGATCTTCGCTAACATTCCAGGGCGTCCAGATGAGGCGCCCCACCATCTACCAGGTTGAGAAGCAACTGCAGGAGATCAAGATCCCGACGCTGGTATTGATCGGCGACGAGGACACTCCATGTGTAGAGCCGGCCATCTTCATGAAGCGGAACATCCGTTCATGCGGCCTAGCCGTCTTCCCCCAAGCCGGCCACACCATAAACTTGGAAGAGCCTGACCTGTATAACAGGACCGTGTTGGACTTCTTGATAGCGGTGGAAGCGGGGAAGTGGGCCGGGGCTTAAATACTGAAGTTGAACGGAAGAAAGGCGCGAAAATGCCACTTAGTCCCCCTTTACGAAAGGGGATAATTGACCTGACACACCCAATAGGACAGGGGCTTAGTTGTGAAATTTAAGCAATAGGACCGAAAATCAAGAGATACTACTTTTTTTATAGGCGTGATTAGCCTCGTTGACTGCGCAGCCGACAATCTGCAGCCTACCGCCGAACCGGCTGTGATCGAAATCTTGCCGTCGATCGACAGCATCTTCATCAACGAAGCAGTTGACTTCTTGCTGGTGGACATTGAAACGAGTGAGCCAATCGAAAGTGGGGCATCGCCAGCCACCACAATGTGCGCGGCGACTGAGGCGTGATGCGTTCGGACGGCCGGTATACCGCGCCGCGCCTGATATCGGATCCGCAAACCGTCCAGATATGGGCTAAATCGGGAGAGCCAAAAAGCCCCCTTTTAACAACGGGGGGTTAGAGGGATTTCCACCCTCATCAGCAATCGAAAGTGCGGTCCGGCCCCAACTAACTCTGCAACTTCTCGATCGCCTTCTTGACCTCGGCCTCGTCTTGGCTGCCTGGGCCGATGGCATTCAGCACGACCTCGTCCAGAAGCCCGTCGAAGCGTTCTTTCATCAGGCCGGGAATCTCGCTGTAACCGCCGACCACGGCGAAGGCGTCTAGGATTTCGTCGGTGATCAGCTCCGCCATCTGGTCCCATTGTTGCTTCAGGGACATTTCGTGGAGCCAAACGCCCAGGTCTTGGAAGCCTTGCACGTCTAGAATCTTGGAATAGCTTCTGGTCGAACAATAGAAGGCAATCTGTTTCTTGACAGCCTCTTTTTTGGCGTTGATTGCCGCCTGGTTTGGGCCGGTGACCATGAATGACGAATTG
>VFHG01000313.1 GCA_009392075.1 SAR202 cluster bacterium | reverse complement strand
TGATGGAAGCCTCCCAACCGCCTGAATCAGGGCGCCCCAGCGGCTTCGGCGAATTGTATCACGGCCACGCGTGGCGTTTTCTTGTTACGATTCTTCGGCAACGATCGGCTGGTTAGGAGGCCCTCCAAGGCTTACAATTCGCCCACCAGAATCAATTTGACATACACCAAGGAGCAAGAACCATGGCTGAAGAAACCAAAGAGGAAATGCTGAAGAGAATCTCAGAGAACCGGGGTTATTCTCTGGAGATGCACCGGATCATGGCCGAGGTGGACATCGATTGGGTTACCAGCTACAACCAGTTCATCGACGCAACATATACCGGACAGAGGTTGTTGGACCGAAAGACCAAGGAACTGCTGCAGGTGGCGGTGGAAGCGGCCCTTAAAGCCGACATCGACCAGATCCAAGCCCACATCCGCGTAGCGATCAAAGAAGGGGCCTCGCCCATGGAGGTCCTGGAGGCTATGCAGTGCGTAATCATGCCCATGGGCGCACTCGCCTACCGCCGCGGCCTCCAAGCCTGGTCGGCGGAGACCGGCATCGGTCTGGAGAATTAACTCAAACCAAAAAAGAGAGCGCCCTTGATCGGCAAGGGCTCTCTCTTAGGTCATCCCCATTAAACCCGACTATGCCGGCTACTTTTGCCAGTTTACTTTGTTGGTCAGCGTGCCGATGTCGTTGATGGATATTGAGCAGACATCGCCGTCCACCATGTTCTCGGTGGCGCCGTCGGTACCCATCCACAGAATATCACCGGGGACCAGCGTCAGGTACTGACTCATCTTGCTGATGAAAGTCCGCACGCCGAAGATGGCAGTGGCCACATCGTACTCGCCGACTATATTGTCGTTGACCTTGATGACCACGTGGAAATCGTCCGGGTTCAGGTCGGTGACGATCCAGGGGCCCATGGGCTTAAACGTATCGGTGTTCTTGGCCCGCCACATGGTCCGGTCGCCTTTCTGCCAAGTGCGCTCACTGACGTCGTTGCCAATGCTGTAGCCGAGCACGTAGTCCAGGGCCTGTTCCTCCGTGACGTTGCGGCAGGTCTTCCCGATCACCACTACCAGCTCACCCTCGTACTGCAGCATCTCAGTGGCGTCCTTTGGCACGATGATGTCGTGGCCGTCCGGGACCAGAGCATTGATGGCCCGGTAGCCGACGTCGGCCTGCTTGGGCAGCACCGGCTCCTCACCACGCATCTGGGCGGCCCAGGTCACGTGCTCCGGGTAGTTGATGCCGGCGGCGTAGAAGGTCGGCGGAATCACCGGCACTTCCAGCTTCACCGCATCCAATTTATGGGTGTTGGACGTTTTCGTATAGGCGTCGAAGGGGCTGCCTTCAACCTCAGTTACCGTATCGCCGTCGATTATCCCGTAGGAGATCGGTCCTCCGGTGGAGAATCTGCACCATTTCATCGTGTTCACCTCATGCTGGCCGTGATAGCTGCGGCGGCCATTAATCGTTCAGGCCAATTCTACACTCCGCTCCAGCACGGTCAAGGTGGTAGAATCTAGCCCGCCAGGCCATCAGTGCCAAGGCAGACCCAACGACGACGACTAAAACAATAAGGCGGAACAGCCATGCGATTGGAAGGAAAGACGGCCCTCATCACTGGCGCCAGCCGGAACATCGGAAGAGAGGTTGCTCTTACTTTTGCCAGAGAAGGCGCTGACTTGATTCTCAATACCCGCTCCAGCCAGTCCGAGCTGGATGAAGTGGCCGGGAAATGCCGGGAACTGGGCGTGAAAACCCACACGGTGCTCGCGGACGTCTCTGACTCGGCCAGTGTTTCCAAGATGGTCGCTGAGGGTATCCAGGCCCTGGGCAAGATCGACATCTTGGTCAACAACGTGGCCGTCCGCCCCCATAAGCCAATCTTGGAAGTAACCGACGAGGAGTGGCACGACACCCTGGCGATCAACATGCACGCCGCGTTCTACCTGTGCAAAGCTGTACTGCCCGGGATGATGGAACGCAAGACCGGCAGCATCATCGCCCTGGGCGGACAATCAGCCATCACCGGACGCCCCGGAACCAGCATCGTGACCACCGCCAAGACCGGAGTGCTGGGCCTGATGCGTGCCGTCGCTGCCGAGATGGCGCCCTACAACATCCGCGCCAACATGGTGAACCCCGGCTCCACCGATACCTCGCGCGGCAACCCTGAGTGGTACCCGGAGTTCCAGGCCGGAGTGGAACGAGGGTCAAGCGAGCACCTGAAAGAGATTCCCATGGGCCGCCAAGCCACGGTGCAAGACATCGCCAACGCCTGCTTGTTCTTCGCCTCGGATGAGTCCGGCTACATCACCGGCGACAGCGTAAACGTCATGGGTGGCCGCTACATCTTCTAACCGGCGCAGCCGGGGATTCTGGGGCTAGCGCTCCACTCCCAACTGGTCCCAGACCAGCGCGGCGGCTCCGGCCAAGCCCACCGAGTCGCCCAACCGGGCAGAGGTGAGCTGAAACTCTTTGTGCAGCTCGCTCATGGCACGGTCGTGTATCTGCCGGTCGATCTCCGGCAACAGGTCCAGCTTTACCAGACCGTCGGTCACCCCGCCGCCCAAGACGATCATGTCCGGGTTGAACAGGTGGACCACGTTGGTCAGCCCGACGGCCAGCGCGGACACCGCGCCTTCCAATATCGACAAGGCCAGCGAGTCGTTTTTCTCTGCTGCGTCAAAAACCGCCTCCGAATCGACCAAACCTGCGTCCAAGGCGGCCAAGGCCGAGTCAGGGAACCCGCCCGACGCCAGCTTTTGCTTGGCGATTCGCTCGATGCCGGTGCCTGACGCCATCGCCTCGAGGCAACCTCTGGCGCCGCACTGACATTGCAAGGCATCGACCGTTGTGTCCACCAGCGTGTGCCCGATCTCCGCAGTTAGTCCGTTGGCGCCCAAGAACACCGAGCCTTTGTCCACCACTCCGCCACCGACGCCGGTGCTTACAGTGACATAGAACAGGGTCTTCACCGGGCGGCCCTTGTCGGCCGACTCTTTTCCGGCGCCGAAATAATGCTCCCCCAGGGCAGCCAGGTTGGCGTCATTACCCACCCACACCGGAACCTGGAAAGCCTCTTCCCAGAGGGCTTTGAAGGATATTCCGTCCAGTACCATTAGGTTGGGCGGCTGAAAGAACGTGCCGGTGGTAGGTTCAACTGGCCCGGCCACGGCAGCGCCGATGCCCGCAACGGGACCGCCGGCCTGCTGAATCGCGTTCGACAGCAGCTTCTCTGCATTGCTCAGATACTCTTCTTTCGTGCCGTTCTGAGGGTTGGGTTCCCGGGCTTGCCAGAGGATCTCGCCCTGTCTATCTATGACCGCAGTCCGTGTCCAGGTCCCACCCCAGTCCATGGCGACCACTACCTGTGGTGTACTCATCTTCCGCCTTTCTCTTTGTTAGGTTTCATCTTGCCAGCAATTCATTAATCGTCTCGCGAAGAGTCACTTCGGTCAACGGACCCGACAGCTTCTTGACCAGGACCCCGTCCCGGTCGATGAAATACTTCTCAGGGATGCCACGGACGCCGTAGTTGATGGCGATTGAGCCATCAGCGTCGTACCCGACTGGGTAGGCCTGCCCTTTCTGCTGAAGAAAAACCTCGGCATCACCAACATTGTCCCAGACATCAACCCCCACAAATTCCACCGGCTGGCCTCGGTACTCCGCATACACCCTGGCCAACGCCGGGGCTTCCACCCGGCAGGGCGGGCACCAGGAGGCCCAGAAATCCACCATCACCACTTTGCCGCGGAGATCGGAGAGTTTCAGCGTGCCGCCTCCGAACAGTTCGAATTCAAATTCTCTGGCCATCTCAGGATCGATATCGAATTCCAGAAGCTCAGAGTTTGTGGCCAGGCCGCCGGGGTTTCCACCGGTGCTGATGGACGCCCAGGCCAATAGGGCGATCAAAGCCAACAGTGGGACACCGCCGCCCAAGACTATCAAACCGCGTTTGGTCATTCGGGGTCCTCTCCCACCAGATGTGCCTCTTCCCCTGGGTTCAAAACACGGGCCATAAGTTCCTGCCGTTGGACGCGGTATTCTATCTCCGGCATGGATCCCTCTTGGTATCGCCGGTCCAAGTCCGCCACCGCCAGCACCACAGCGGCCCTCTCAGCCGGGTCCACGGTAATCGGGGCAGGTGA
>VFHG01000312.1 GCA_009392075.1 SAR202 cluster bacterium | reverse complement strand
AAGAGGCGCTGTGGATACTTGCTGCTTCAGGAAGGGTCACTGTCGACGGCGTCGAAGCCCTACGGCAACGTCTTGGCGGAACAGCCAGACGTCCCCGCCTGAATGGGCGAAACGGCAGACCCAACAGCCGGTCCAACCAGAATCGAAGGCGAGGCTACAGCCGCTGGTCACTGCTGGAGCCATTTGACCCGGTAGACGACCGCAGCGAACCCATCGCTCGCCAACTTCTGAACCGGTACGGCGTCATCTTCCCGGAGCTGTTGGCCCGTGACGCCTTGACCTACCGCTGGCGCGACTTGGTACGCGTCTGCCGGCGCTTGGAGGCCCGGGGGGAGATTCGGGGAGGACGGTTCGTGTCCGGCTTCATCGGAGAGCAGTTCGCCCTTCCGGAGGCGGTCGAATTACTCCGAAAGACCAAGAACGCTGGGCCCGACGGGCGCTTTATCGCCATCTCCGCCTGCGACCCTCTGAACCTGGCCGGAATCCTATCTCCCGGACACAAGGTGCCCGCGGTGTTGCGCAATCGGTTGGTGTTCCGGGACGGCGTGCCCATCGTCTCCATGGAAAACGGTTCCGTGATCGAATTAACCAACGCCAGCCCGGATATCATGGAACGGGCCAAAGTCACCTTGAGCGTTCGCATTTCCCACGCCGGTTGCCAGATGGACAAACCGGACCTGGTAACGGTGTAAGTCCAGCGCAACCGGAACACTGCCCCTCGAATTGATAATCCTGGGCGGCTATGCTAACGTTGCTAGGCACTTCTGTAAGCGCTTTCCCGCCCTCCTTAGCCTCGATTTAGGCTGATTCGTTCGAGGCAATTTCAGGAGGCAAAAACATAAAGGCGGCCCCTTTGTCCGAGTTCCGTTTCTCTCCCAACCCAAACCAAGCCCATCTGGTCAACTGGCAGCCCTGGAGCCCAGCAGCATTCACCAAAGCCCAGGAAGAAGACAAGCCCGTTCTGCTGTCCATCTCCGCCGTTTGGTGCTATTGGTGCCACGTGATGGATGATGATACCTACTCGGACCCCGAGGTCCAGGACCTCCTTAACGAGCACTTCGTAACCATCCGGGTGGACAACGACCACCGGCCCGACATCAACGCCAGATACAACGTTGGTGGATGGCCCACGACGGCCTTCCTCACCGGGCACGGCGGCCTCATCGGCGGAGCGACCTATCTGCCTCCCGAGCAGTTGATCTCCATGATCGCGGAATTCGCCGAGGCCTACAAGAATGACCGCCCAGCACTCTACACTCAGGCCAGGGACCTACTGAACACACGTAAGGATCATGCGCAGCGGTTCGTGGCCAGTAGCGAATTGGAAGAATCGATGACCGACCGGGTCTCGCGTATCGTCGTGGGGTCTTATGACGCCACCAATGGCGGGTTCGGCAGTGAGCCAAAATTTCCCAACGCGTCAATTTTGCGCTTCTTGAACCACCAGTACCGCACCACCGGCGAAGATTTCTTTGCATCGATGCTAATCAAGACCCTCGACAGCATGTCGGATGGGCAGGTGCACGACAGCTCCGACGGCGGTTTCTTCAGGCATTGCGCACAGGCTGATTGGACCCAACCGCAGCACGAAAAGATGCTGGAAGACAATCTGAGCCTGGCCCGAGAGTTCTTGGATGCCAGTATCTTGCTGGACCGACCGGGATACCGTGAAACGGCGAAACAGTCCTTCGATTACTTGCTGGATCAGCTCTACGATCCGGCCGTGCCCGGATTCCGGGGCAGCCAAGGCGCCCATTCAGATTACTTCTCGCTGAGCCCGGACCAGCGGACCGCCGATGCGCGCCCCGCGCCGGACCCATCTTGTTACGCCAACAGCAATGGGTTAGCAGTAACCGTGCTGCTCGACGCGGCTTGGAAATTGGGCGACCTTTCGTTGCAAACCAAAGCCCTTCAAGCGTTAGAGACATTGGATTCCGCGGCTAAGTCCGGCTCTTTCAGTCACGTCTATTCGGAGCAAGGCCCGTCCGATGTTCTGGCGTTCTTCACGGACTGGGCCTGGCTGTTAACTGCATTGGTCCAGGCGCACGGCAACACGGCTTCGGAGGGGTATCTCGAACGGGCGGTTGTTGTTGCCCAAATAATGGTAGACCGGTTCTTTGACCAAAAAGCCGGTGGTTTCTTCGATATCGAAGACCAGCCGGACGGTATCGGCCATCTGCAGATCAGAGAGAAGGTTTTGGCTGACAACACCGTCGCCGCCCAGGCATTGATCCGGTTGCATCAGACCACCGGGAATGCGGACTACCGGCAGATAGCGGAGGCTACGCTGAGCGCCTTTGTCGAAACGTTCAGAGAGCAGGGAGAGTTCGCTGCCGACTACGGTCTTGCCGTGCACCTGCTGAACAACGACCTTGTGGAAGTGACCGTTGAAGGTAAGCCTGAAGACGCCGAATGCCAGGCCTTGTTAGCCGCTGCCGTCCGTCTTCCCCAACCCAACCTCGACATCAAAACGATCGTGGCTGCCGATGGCGACAGTGTCGCCCGAGCCCACATTTGCCTGGATACGGTGTGTTTGCCACCGGTGGACTCGCCCGCTGAACTGGCGGAAGCGGTGGCCGGACTAACAAAACAGCAGAAGGGCCCGTTCCAAGATATATTCCAGGTCTTCCCCGGCGCCTAACAATCAAGACTAAACGCCAGCTATCGGCCGATTTCGCCCCTGGCGTGGACATGGCGTATCATCACATCAAAAGCTAATGGAGGAATTGCGTGCTGCGTAGCGCGGACTGCGGCTCCCTGAGAGACGAAAATGCCGGCGACCAAGTTACCCTAGCGGGTTGGGTCGGCCGGAGGCGTGACCACGGTGGGATCATCTTTCTTGACCTGCGGGATAGGTCAGGCGCCGTTCAAGTTGTATTCAACCCAAAGACCGACGCCGATGCCACACGGGTCGCCGAAGAGGTCAGGGGCGAGTGGGTCGTCCAGGTCAAGGGCACGGTGAATCGCCGTCCCGAGGGCAGTGAGAACCCAGCCATGGCCACCGGCGATGTGGAAGTCATGGTCACGGAGATTACTGTCCTGAACCGATCGCTGACCCCTCCTTTCTACATCGAAGAAGACGCCGAGGCCGACGAAAGCCTGCGCCTGAGGTACCGCTACCTGGATTTGCGGCGGCCGCCCATGCTGCGCAATCTGACACTGCGGCACCACGTGGTCAAGTACATCCGGGACTTCCTGAGCGACCGCGATTTCTTGGAGATCGAAACCCCGATCCTCATCAAGAGCACCCCGGAGGGCGCCCGGGATTTCCTGGTGCCTAGCCGGATGCAGCCGGGTAATTTCTACGCCCTGCCACAATCGCCCCAGCAGATGAAACAACTCCTCATGGTCTCCGGTATTGAACGCTATTTCCAGATCGCCCGCTGCTTCCGCGACGAAGACCTGCGCGCCGACCGGCAACTGGAATTTACCCAGTTGGACCTGGAGATGAGCTTTGTAGAAGAGGATGACATCCTGGACCTGACTGAAGAGCTGTATATCGGGATGATCGAGTCGGTAACCCCGGATAAGAAATTACGGAAGCCATTCCCCAGAATCACCCATGCCGAGGCTATGGAGCGCTACGCCTCGGACAAACCTGACATTCGGTTCGGGCTGGAGATGACCGACGTCTCAGAATTGGCCAGTGAAACTGAGTTTAGGGTGTTTCTGTCCACAGTGGAGGGCGGCGGCCAGATAAAAGGGTTCGTCGTGCCAGGCCAGGCTGGTTTCGTTACCGGCCAGATGAAAGGCTTGGATGATACTGCTAAAGCGGCGGGCGCCGGCGGACTGGCCCACATCCGATACCGGGGGACCAACCCCGTTGGCCAACTTTCGGAAGACGAGATCCTACAGTCGGCAGGGCTGCGCATGCCGGCGGAATGGCACCGACGGCTGGCAGACAAGATGGGCGCCGGGCCCGGAGACATGATTCTGCTGATGGCCGGTCGTCAGCCGCGCCTGAACGTCTGGCTTTCGGCCATGCGGACCCACGTTAGCGAGTTGTTGGAATTGACCGACCCTGATGAATTGGCTTTTGCCTTCGTCACCAAGTTCCCGTTGTTCGATTGGAACGAAGACGCTAAGCGCTGGGACTCGTCCCACCATCCTTTCACCTCACCAGAGGACGGTCAAGAAGGCGAGTTGGACGGCGAGAATCTGGGTGTTATTAAATCGAAAGCCTACGACCTGGTCTGCAACGG
>VFHG01000311.1 GCA_009392075.1 SAR202 cluster bacterium | reverse complement strand
GAATCTCGCTCACCGGGTATGCTCCCAGGAAATTTAGCCGGGGTTCCTAGACAGGTCTCAAAAAATTTAAAAGCATCTCACCGAAACAAAACGCCCGGTCTCAAACATTAAAAAAGCCTCTCTAAAGAGAAGCTCACAGATATACTGAGCCCCCCTCATCTTTCGCCTGCCGTCGATTGACCAACGCCAGGCGCCGGAGTTAGCACCGTATCCTCGCCCGTCTAAACGGACTAAGACCGGTTGCCAGGCTTCATCGGGCCGTCCCCTCTGCCGTTCTGGATAAGGGTTTTTGAGTTGCCTATCGATTTTTAAGCGTGCTTTTTGGGTCGTTTAAATGTTACTAAGGCGCTGTCACGGTGTCAAGAAGAACCGCTCTGGAAGGCCCGGCATTACTTAGGCGTAACCCACGCTCAACATCAGTTGACATCAACTTCGAATCGCCAACATAATACGCGCTAACCTAAACCTAATCTACTCGCTCCGTTACGGACTAGATGACCGCACCTAAATTACCGCTGCCAGGGGATGACCTCGGTCTGTTCACCGACCTGTATGAATTGACCATGTCCCAAGCGTTCTTGCGCCAGGGAATGTCGGCGACCGCCACTTTTAGCCTGTTCACCCGGACCTACCCGCCCAACCGCGCTTATTTCGTTTCCGCGGGGCTGGAAGACGTGCTGGACTACCTCTCCAACCTGAACTTCAGTGAACGCGCCATCGACTACCTGCGGGCTACGGGCATCTTCTCCGATGACTTCCTGGAGTATCTGAGCGGAGTCCGCTTCACCGGCAGCGTCCGGGCCATTCCCGAGGGACGTCTCTATTTCACTGACGAACCGGCGGTGGAGATCACAGCTCCACTGATAGAGGCCCAACTGGCGGAAACGTTCATCATCAACCAGGTCAATCTCCAGAGCATGCTTGCCACCAAGGCCGCACGGTGTGTTTGGGCCGCTAAAGGACGGGGCATCGCAGACTTCGCCTCCCGGCGCACCCAGGGCACCGACGCCGCGCTTAAGATGGCCCGCGCCAGCTACATCGCAGGGTTCAGTTCCACCAGCAACGTGCTGGCCGCCAGTCTCTACGGTATGCCTCCGGCGGGCACCATGGCGCACTCTTTCATATCCAGTTTTCCCTCGGAGTTGGCGGCATTCCGGGCCTACGCTGCCTCATTCCCAGACCGGACCATCCTGCTGTTGGATACCTACGACACCATCGCCGGCACGTGGAACGCAGTGCAGGTGGCCAAAGAGATGGAGGCCGGCGGCACACGCCTGATGGCCGTGCGTCTTGACTCCGGAGACTTTGACGACCTAAGCCGCAAGGTGCGCAAGATATTGGACGAATCGGGTTTTGATGATGTCAAGATACTGGCCAGCGGCGGGCTGGACGAATACGAACTCGAGACCCTAGTCAACGAGGGAGCCCCCATCGACCTGTTCGGCGTTGGCACCAAAGCCGGAGTGTCGGCCGACGCCCCCTGGTCGGACATGGCCTACAAACTGGTCTGCTTCGACGACCGGCCGGTTATGAAGCTCAGTCCCGATAAGGTGTCCCTGCCGGGGGCCAAGCAGGTCTTCCGGACCAAAGACGCCAACGGCATGTTCGCCAAGGACATCATCGCCTTACACGACGAAGAACTTCCCGGCGGGCTGCCGCTACTTGAAGAAGTCATGAGGAACGGAAAGAGGACCGGACAGCCAGTTACTTTAGAAGAGGTTAGAAAGACGTTTCAAGAAGACTTTAGCTCACTGGACGGCAGGTTCAAAGTCCTTAATAATCCCCCCCGATTCCCCGTGTCCATCAGCGGAAAGCTGGAACGCCTAACCTCGGAGGTCCGGGAAGAAGCTCTAGGCGTCAACGTTTCAGACAGCGATTAGGCCCGAAAATTTAGCGGACCCGTCACCCAATCCAAAACAGAGGCGCACCTGATCTATGAAGATTGCCGTATGCATGAAATACGTGCCCATCATCGCGCGTATCCAATTCGATTACGAGTCTAAGACGATTATTCGCGAAGGAGTTCCATCAGAGGTCAATCCTTTTGATCTGTTGGGCCTAGTTCGAGCAGTTGAACTGAAGAATTCTTCGGATGACGAGGTTGTCGTCATCTCCATGGGCCCGCCGGGGGCTGCAGAAGGGTTGACTAACTGTGTGGCCCTGGGCGCTGACCGCTCGGTGTTGATCTCAGACCGCGCCCTTGCCGGATCCGACACTTTGGCCACCTCGCGCGCCTTGGCCTTGGCGCTACAGCGGGAGAATCCCGACCTGATCATCTGCGGCCGCAACAGCGCCGACGGCGACACGGGGCAAGTAGGACCGGAGACCGCCGAGTTGATGGGTCTGCCCCATATCAGTCATGTTCGGAAGCTTGATCTAAGCGATGATGGAAAGTCGGTTATTGCAGAACGCATCACCGATGATGGCCTGCAGACTATCCAATGCGATTTACCAGTGCTCGTCTGCGTAACCGAGGGCGTGGCCCCCGAGCTTTACCCGGACAGGGATCAGATGGAACGGGCCGAGGGCATTTCCTTCGAGGAAGTGTCTGCCGCCGACCTATCATCCGACCTTAGCCAGTTTGGGTCCGAAGGCTCGCCCACGTGGGTGGACGAGATACGTTTGGTGGAGCCCAACCGTCTGGGGATACTGCTGGAAGAATCCACGCCGGAAGACGCTGCGAAACAGGCTGCCGACGCGTTGCGGCACCGCTTGGCCGAGCTCGCTGATGAAGCCGGCGATGCTGCCGAGCCGATAACGTTGCCTCGTTACCCACACAGCAAAGACCAAAGCATCTGGGTGGTGGCAGAGAACACGCACCAGGGGTTGGCTGCCGTGACCCACGAGATGCTGGGCAAAGCCCGGGAACTGACTCAGTACACCAAGAGCGAGGTCGTGGCGGTGTTGATCGCGCCCCAAAACGAAGAAACCGTAACGGAGTTGGCTACACAAGCGGCTGACCGGGTGCTGGTGCTGGATAACTCTGAATTAGGACTGGTTTGCGGCATGGCTGTTGGAAATTCCTTTGCCGAAGCCGTAAGCAAGGAGAGTCCTTACGCGATCCTGTTCGCTTCCACCGCCGACGGTCGAGATCTGGCGTCTCGGCTTGCCGCCCGTCTGAAGTTGGGTCTGACCGGGGATGCCAACGACCTCGAGATCGATGAGGAAGGACGGCTGGTGCAATTGAAACCGGCCTTGGGTGGCAACGTTGTGGCGCCCATCCTATCCAAGACGTTGCCCAACCTAGTGACCTTGCGGCCAGGCCTGCTCACACCCGCCGCGCCCGAGCCCGGAGCGGCCGCCACCGTGGAACAGATACCGGCGCTACCGTACAACGGACCGGATGTCCGTTTATTGAAAGAGGAGATTCAGGAAGACCAAATCGGCTTGATACTGGCCAATGCCCCGGTTGTGGTGGGGGTAGGTATGGGGGTTGGGGGACTGGAAGGCCTTGCCAAGGTGCAAGAGATGGCCCGGTCTGTCGGAGCGACCCTGGCTACTACGAGAGACGTTATTCACGAGGGGTGGCTGCCGCAGCAGGTCCAGGTTGGCATCAGCGGCCGCGCCATCGCCCCCACCGTTTATATATCGGTGGGCATCCGCGGCGCCTTCAACCACACGGTTGGACTGCAGAGGGCCGGGGTCATCATCTCCATCAACACCAACCGGCGGGCGGTGATGTTCCGCTCGTCCGACTTCGGCATCGTCGGCGATTGGGAGGAGTTCTTGCCTCCGCTGATGGAAGAACTACGGCCGATATTGCTGGAGTTGAGTCCAGCCGCCAAGTAGACCGCACGGCCTCGTATTACTTGACACTGATTCCGTGGCACAGGAAAATGGCAAGGCGTGAACATGAGGGGCTTTCGTTTAGCTACAGAGTCCAGTTTTCACCGAGGATTGGAGAGTCACAGAATGGATTTTGGATATACAGGGGAACAAGAAGACCTTCGTCAACAAGTCCAGAAGTTTATCGACGACAATGTCAGCCAGGATCTCCTTGACGAGATGGAAGGCGGCGAAGAGGGGGGGCGAGGCCCTCAGTACCGCGAGTTGGTGAAGAAGGTCGCGGATAAGGGCTGGATCGGCATCAGTTGGCCTAAGGAGTACGGAGGCCAAAGCGGCAGTCGCATCGACCAGTACATCGTTGAAGAAGAATTCATGAGAGGGGGTATCGCCGTGGGCGGCGCGGGCAGCGGCGCTCCGGCCATTCTTGCCGCCGGCACCGAGGAACAGAAAGAGTATTTCATCCCCGGCATGATTCGCGGCGAGATTATCTTCGCGCTAGGATTCACCGAGCCCCAGGCCGGGGCCGACCTGGCTGGACTGCAATGCCGGGCTGTGCGTGACGGTGACGATTTCGTGATTAACGGCCAGAAAATGTACACGTCCGCCGCCCACTACGCCTCACATATCTATATGATGTGCCGCACCGACCCCGACGCTCCCCGGCACCGGGGCATCTCCATCTTCTTGATTCCCATGGACACGCCGGGAATCACGGTAAGGCCGCTGTGGACCATCCAGAGCGACCCTCCGGCCCCGCCTGGCACCACCTACGGCATGGTCCGCACCAACGAGACCTTCTTTGAGAACGTCCGCATCCCAGCGTCCTGCATGCTGGGCGAAGAGAATGGCGGTTGGTACGTAGGCGCCATGGGCCTGAACCTAGACCGCGTCGGCGCCAGCCGCTATCTGATATCGGTCCGCCGTGATGAGGACATCGTCAACTGGGTCAAAGAGAACGATTTTGGCGGCCACTCTCCGGCCGAGGACCCAGCAGTCCGCGATAAGTTGGCTGAGCTGTGGACCGAGGCCCAGGTCTGCCGACTGATGACGATGCGCAGTATGTCGCTGGTCAACCGGGGCGGCAACTTCACCTACGAGGGCTCTGCCGAGAAGGTCTGGGCGCCCGAGCACGGCGTGAAGACTACTGAGGCCATCTCCCAGATCTTGGGCCCCTACGCCCAATTATTGAATGGGTCTGAAGAGGCTATCGAAGACGGTCTCTATGCCCACAACCTGATGGGTTCGTTCCAGTCGGGTATCAACCACGGCAGCGTGCAGATCATGCGCGACCAGATGGCCCGCCGCGGCCTAGGGATGCCCCGCGGCTAGCGCCAGCGCCAAAAGCGCGGTTATTACACTGCGCGGTACGGCGAGTAAACATTACGCGTTACGTCATTTGCGTGACCACTTCGAAAAACAAGGATAACCATGGATATATTGCCCTCTGAAGAAGAACAAATGATTAAGAACGTGGCCCGGGAGTTGCTGGAAGCAGAGGTCTCCACGGCCATGGTCCGAGAGATGGAGCTGGACGACCTGGGCTACCCGCCCGCTCTCTGGAAACAGATGGCGGACCAGGGGTGGTTGGGAATGGCCCTCCCCGAGCAATACGGCGGCCAGGGACTGCCCATAACCTACCTGGGGC
>VFHG01000310.1 GCA_009392075.1 SAR202 cluster bacterium | reverse complement strand
TCCTTTGAATATGGGAGGCAAGAAAAATTCTTTCTGCTCGTCGGTGCCCCAGACCACGATGGACGCGCCGCCGAGCCGTCCACCTGAGTCGTAGAACGGAGGGATGGTCAGGCCGGCGGCGCCCGCCTCCTCTTCCAGCACTATCGCATGGTCAACGTCCAGTCCACCGCCGCCATATTCGGTCTCGGCGGTAGCCCAGAGCCAGCCCTTGGCGCCGAGCCTGCGGCCAAAATCGCGCCGCTTTTGGTACTGTTCCTCGGTCAGGTCTATAGGGTCGGCCGGATGAACGATGCCTTCGGGCATGTTCTCCTTCATCCAAGCCTTGACCTCCTGGCGGAACTCTTCTTGCTCTGGGGTGTATTGGGGTTCGAAGTCCATTGGTGTCCTCTTGGCTGTCAGCTATCAGCCGTCAGCGGTCAGCGTTTTAGTGCTTCAGTCGATTATGGATTATGCCTCATGAAGCAATGGGGCAACAAGTCTACCGGGCCTATTGTGACTTTAAGGCTCGACCTGGGAGGGCTCCGGTATGCGTGCCGCTGTCGATGACTAACTTTCCGTTAACAATAACGTAGTCAATGCCCACTGGGTATTGCTTTGGGTCTTCGAAGGTGGCTTTGGCTTCTACAGTGTCCGGATTGAAGACCACCACATCGGCCTTCATGCCGTCCCGCAGGATGCCCCGGTCCTGGAGGCCGAGCCGTTGGGCGGGTAGCGCAGTCATCTTGCGGACAGCTTCCTCCATGCGAAACAGGCCCTCTTCCCGGGCGAACTGGCCCAACACATAAGGGAAAGTACCGAATGTCCGGGGGTTGGGCATCTCACCGGTCAAAACGCCGTCGGAACCGACCATGTGGGCGGGATGGCGGACGATGGTGCGAATGTTCTCCGGGTTGCCGGTCCGGGCCACAAAGGCCACTTCCAAGTTCTCTTCGATCAACAAATCGCAGATGCTGTCCACCATTTTCTTGCTCTGGAAATCGGCCAGGTCCGTCATGGATCGGCCCTCCCATTCCTTATTCTTGTCGGATCCAATGTGACTGAAGACGTAGTCGTCCAAAGTCGACCCCCACATGGGGTTCACGGCGTCTTTTATCTGCTCACGGACCGCCGGGTCCTTGATCCGTTCCAACAGGACCGCAGGACCTCCAGCATGCACCCAGTAGGGGAGCAGCGAATGGAGGATGGTGCTGGCGGCGGCATAGGGGTATTGGTCGAAGGTTACGTCAACTCCGGCGTTACGTCCTTCGTCGACCAAGCCAATCATCCGCTCGCCCATGGCGTCCACCGGGCTGTGGAAGTGGGAGATGTGCACCGGAATGCCGCTACGCTGTCCGATCTCTATCGCCTCGCGGAACGGGTCTAGCAACTGGTCTCCCTTGGTATACCGGGCGTGAGTCATGTAGAACCCGCCTAGGTCCGCGATGGCCTCAGAGATGGCCACCAGCTCGTCGGTTTCGCTGTAAGCGCCGGGTGGGTAGGTCAGACCGGTGGCGAAGCCAAAGGCACCGTCCTGCATCCCTTGCCGGGCCAACTCTTTCATCCGGTCCAGTTCTGGCGGCGTGGGCGCCCGGTCTTCCCAGCCCATGGCCTCAATGCGGATGGCGGCGTGGGGCACCATGAACGCCACGTTGCAGGCGGCGCGCCCGTCCAAAAGATCCAGGAATTCTTTCACAGAACTCCAACGGGTGTCCGGCGGGGGAGTCCCGTTGATGGCAGCCAGGAAGGTGAGCAACTGCTCCAGCTTGGGTGGGGATATCGGTGCGTAGGACAGACCGTCCATACCTATCGCTTCGGTGGTCACGCCCTGCCTGATCTTGGCTTGATGGTCTGGCTCGGTCATGAGTTTGAGTTCCGAGTGGGAGTGCATGTCGATGAACCCAGGGCAGACCACTGAGCCTGCCACGTCAATGACTCGCCCGGCCTGCACTTGGGAGGTGTCCCCCTTGAGCACCGTGACGATGTCTCCGGTTACCCCCAGGCTGGCCCGGAACCAGGTCTGGCCGGTGCCGTCTACGATTCGGCCGTTTTTGAGCAGCAGGTCAAACATGGGTCTCTCCCTGATAGATATTCAATTGGAACCAGCCTAAATGATGAAGATTCAGCCTATTCTATGGAACGCACCTAAAGTACCACAAAGTAGAGCCCCTAGGGCGTCATGACATGCCTGAGGCCATCCAGGTGGCCGCGACGGTTAGAGATGAATATAATACTGGGCAACCTGGGCCTAGTTGGCCCAGTCTTTCACTAACCATCAACCTGAGGGAGGCTCCATATGGGAACCGTTGGCATCGACCACATGGCAATGCCCACCGCCAACGCGGAAGAGCTCATTGCGTTCTATAAGAAACTTGGCTTCGAGATCAATGACGAGGCGGAATGGAGGGCCGGCAAGGCCAGCATCTTCTCCATCCAGGCCGGAGACTCGAAGATAAACGTGCACCCAGAGGGGTTCACCGCCAGCCTGCGCGGCGACACCGCCGTGCCCGGTTCCGCCGACATCTGCTTCGTTTGGGACGGGACCTCAGAGGAATGCCAGCAGATGCTGGCCGACGCCGGCGTCGAGATCATACGCGGCCCGGGGCCACGAAAGGGCGCCCGGGCCCGAGGCTTGTTGCCTGCGGTCAGCATGTACGCCCGAGATCCCGACCACAACCTGCTTGAATGGATGGTCTATCTATAGGGCAAAGGCGATTAAATCTCGTTGGGATATTAATAGACCTCAAAAAGGCCCTGGCGATTACTATCGGCAGGGCCTTTCTAAACGGTAAGGGAACGACCGCTCGCCGCTATCTCTTTTTTCTCAGCCTCCATCGCCGTTTACCTTAAAACATGAATGATTTTTACTTTTGATAGCCTAGCCGTCCACTGTATCCTATTGATGTGGGTATCCAGGATTTTCTTGGCTGAAGATCTTACCCATTCGAGCCTGTGGGTTTGTCAGCCGACATGAACAACTGGATAAACACTTTTCGTTTTATTTTTATCGTATTGGCTAGGATTTCAGCAAGCTAAGCAGGTAATGTCAACGGAAATAGTGGGATACCCTGGCTGAATTTGACATCGAGGCAGCCGACATTATAAATTATGGTACTGCACGACCATACCGTTATATTGGATACCCGTGTATCCGATGCACAAATAGGCACGTTGCTTCGGTAATCTGGGTGTGTAGGGAGCAGGAGGTTTAATGGTTTCACAATCAATCAGGGAGCCGGAGTCCAACCAGGCGGCAAACAAGGCCGCGAACCGAATGGCATCGCCTTCGGTGGTGATTGGACTAGGGTCCACAAGTTGCCAGATCGCTAGACGGTTGGATGAAGTGTCGTCGTCTTGGAGCTTCGCCGACCGTAAGAGCCTTGGCTTCCTATATATGGACACCCGTGAGGCGACCAGGGGAGAGATTTCCCGCTCGTCGCGGTTTATCCCGTTAACTTTGCCCCACTTCTCCAATCTTCGGGACATGCGTCCGTGGATCACGGAGTGCGTGCCAGAGTTGAAGAACCTCAGCCTTTCTCGTGAAGGCGCCCTGGGGACTCTGGCCAATGCCGGAGTTGCCAGCAGATTCAATTACGGCAACCTGCGCGGCCACATCGACGCCACTATTGACCAGGTCTGCCCCTACTACGAGGGCGTAACCTATTTGAGAGTCCACGTGATTGCCTTTTTGGGCGGCGGGACCGTGGGCGCCCTGCCAGTGCTGCTTGCGGCACTGGCCGAAGCCCGCGGCACTTCCTACAACTTCAGCGTGGTGCTCCACTTGGTCCTGCCTCAGCGCGGGATGTCCCGTGACCCGGAAACTACCTATCCGCTGCAACTCAGAAATGCCTACTCCACTTTGCAGTTCCTCCGCGCCGCCAGTGGCGTAGAGGTTGGCAAAGCCCAGTACACCGGTAAAGACAGCTACGACGTTACTGTTTATCCGGACAAGATAATCAACGCTCCCGGGCCCCACTTCGATGTGGCGTTGCTGCACCGGTCACCCAAGGACTCATTACCGGTCCAGCGGGTGCACGTGGCCCGTATCCTAGAGGGCTTGGTGGCTGACGCCTGGGGCACCGGCCAAGACTGGTGGGCCCGCTACCACGAAACCATGCGTGAGGCCAACAACAACGCCGACGCCCGGTTCGGCTCGATCAGTTCACGCGAGGTCGGTCTGCTGGAAGGATTCTTCGTGCAGACGGCCAAGCAATACCTGCAAAACCAATGGCGGACCCAGCTGTAGGGAGGAAGAGGAATGGCCAGGT